>CACZII010000231.1 GCA_902781185.1 Fibrobacter succinogenes | reverse complement strand
TCGGCATAGCCCCGCAAGAGGCTCATGGCCGCATGAGTGTGACCGTTGTAGAAAGCAGGCAGCAGGGCAAAATTCTTGCAGTCCACCACTTCGGCCTTGTCAGCCTCTTCTGGAGAGACCTGATCGGAAATTTTTGTGAACCTTTTCCCGTCAATCAAAACATCCTTGCGCCCAGGTTTTTCACCTGCAATCTGCATCAATACGGACTTGAGAAGAATCTTGCCCATCGGTTCAAACCCTCCGGTAAAGTTTATAGCCGGCCTGTAGCTTCCAGAACCAGGTAGACCAGATACGAGATGTAAATCACCACAAAGACGGAACCTTCGATGCGGTTGATGCGCCCTCTACGAACACCATCAACCTTGCGAACAGGAAGGCCAAAAACAAATAGCAACACCGTCAAGATCGACATCAAGGGCATGTCACGATAGAGTATGCTGGACGAAACTCTTTCCATGGGGTCAATAACAGCTGCAATGCCCACCACCAACAAGGTATTGAACAAGTTGGAGCCTACGATGTTCCCGAAAGCCAGATCATCTTCCCCTTTACGAGCCGCAGCGATAGAGCTTGCCAGTTCCGGAAGGGACGTTCCAACAGCCACGATGGTAAGGCCAATGAGCAGGTCGCTCACGCCCAAGGCACGGGCTATTTCTACCGCTCCCCAGACAAGCAGGCGTGAACTCGCCACCAAAACAGCAAGACCAAGCAGGAGCCAGAAAAGAGATTTCCAGAGGGATGCAGGAGCAGATGTCTTTTCTTCAACCGCAACCGCAGCCAAAGACTTCTTCTGACGCATCTCGCTCACCACGTTGATGCCCATGGCCAGGGCAAACACCGCAAGCATAATGATGCCGTCCATCCGGGTGACCGACAGATTGGAAACCAGGAAAATCGAGAACGCCGTCACCACCAGCAAAACGGGCAAGTCCCTCTTGAGGGCAATGTTCTTGACTACAACAGGGCGAATTACCGCCGTAAAGCCGAGAATTAGGGCAATGTTTGCAATGTTGCTCCCGTAGGCGTTACCCAAGGCAAGTTCCGGATTGTGCTGTGCGGCCGAAAGGGCGGACACCACCATCTCGGGGGCAGAGGTTCCAAAGCCCACCACCACCATTCCAATGAGAAGCGTGGACATGCCCATAAACTTGGCAACGCCCACGGCCCCATCTACAAACTTGTCCGCGCTCCAGACGAGGAACGAGAGACCGACGAGGACTGCAACGACAGAGAGGAACATCTAGGCTAGAAGATGTAGAAGGATGCACCCAGCAGGAACGAGGTCGAGGAAAGGTCATCCACTTCGAAGAGCTTCATGGATTGGCTGTTGTCGGTATCGTAGAGGTTGGATATACCCACGTTGAAACGGAAATCGAAGCCCAGATAACGGTTCGCCATGATAGAGAATCCACAGACAATATCCCAGTCAACGGTGTTGCGGAAATCCTTATCTATCATATCCAGCTTGCTGGTCTTCCCGTCGATGGTGGCACGGAATTCATCCTTGATGGCCATGGATGCCTGGGTACCGATTTCGAACATGAGGCCAGAACGGGGGGCCTTGAAGGCAAACAGCACCGGAACATCCACTTTGCGCTGTTTAAACTTTCCCTTCAGAGAATACTGAGGAGTACGTCCGCTGGCCTTGGCCTCGCTCTGCTCAAAGAGGGCCGCCACCTTGACACCGATGGTGTACTGGGTCACGGGAATGATGCCCGTTAAACCGGCGCGCCAAGTGAGACCGTCATAGTCGTGAAGCGTGTAATCTTCATCATAAGAAGAGTACATGTGGTAAGAACCGATAAAGCCCTGGACTCCCAGGCTCCATTTCATGGGAACAAGGCCACGAAGGTCGTCAAAGCTTTCACTTTCGGGAGAAGGTGACTGTGTCACGTAGATGGTGCGAACCTGGGTTCCGCTAACTTCGACCGGCTCGGGAGAATAGACCGTGCGGTAAACCACAGTCTGCTTCGGGGCGGGAGCGGGTTCAGCAGCGGGAGCGACGGGAGCGCTCTGAGACGGAGCAGGGGTTTCGCCACCGCGAACGGCCATAGGAGCGGCCTCGTCGGCAGGGGGCTCTGCAGCAGCGGGAGCAGCGGCAGCCTGTTCAGGAGTGGCTTCGGCAGTAGGCTCTGCGGCAGGAGCAGTTTCGGTCGCGGGAGCAGCGGCGGTCTCCGAAGCAGGAGCAGCTTCGGTTGCAGGTGCCGCTTCGGTAGTAGCGGGTGCAGCAGCCGCAGGAGCGGCGGCGGGTTCGGCAGCAGCGGCAGGAGCTTCGGGAGCTGCAAAAGACATGGCGGCAAGGGCCAGAACAGAAACAATACCAGTAATCTTGAGATTCATAAAATCCTCCAATCTACATGGATATTATAGCAAAAAAAGGGGCCATTAGCTACATTTAACGCATGAACTTGAACATCATTTCTTCTGAATCTGCGAAGGCCCGTAACGACAAGGCCTACGCCCTCTTTTACGTCAAGCAGTCCGTCCAGTTTTCCAAGGTGCTTTCCGCTACCGCAAGCGCCCAGGT
>CACZII010000230.1 GCA_902781185.1 Fibrobacter succinogenes | reverse complement strand
TTGACCACATTCCAAGCCGAAGAAGGCGTACTTGAAAATGCTATCAGCGAAAGCACCAATGCAGGCTTCGCAGGTAGTGGCTATGTCAACTTCGGCACAGGGACCTCTTACGTGAAAGTACCTGTCTATGTGGATGTGGGTGGAGAATACAAGCTAACCATGACCTACGCCAACGGAAGCAAAGCTCCCCGAAGCCTCTCCATCTCTACTGATAAAAGCGAGGCTCAGGAATTGGAATTCTCCATGACCGATGCCTGGACTGCCTACGAAGAAAAAGAAATCTCCATTAAGCTCCCCCAAGGAGCTAGTTATATCACCTTTGCGACAGTTGGCGGAAACGACGGTCCTAACCTTGACCAGGTGGAATTGACCCTAACCAAGGCCGATGAAAACACAAGCATTCCGAAAATTGCAAAAAATGACTCCAAGAACATCACGAAAAACCGAGTAAGGCTCTACAACGTAAATGGACAACTACTCCGTGAAAGCCTCGGCACACAGATAAACACCCAAGGCTTAAACCGTGGAATCTACCTATTGCAAATTGAAAGCGGAAACACCCGTAAGCAGACGATGATTCAAGTGCGCTAGAGCAAGAAGCCCAAGCGACCCTCGCCCGTCAACAGGAATTTATCCATGTAATCCTTAGCGGCCTGACAGGCTTCGAGAAGTGTTTTCCCAAGGGCCACGTTGGCAAGAATGGCCGATGAAAGGTGACATCCCGTACCATGCTTGTCGATTCCCTGGAGACGGGGCGATGCGAATTTGAACTGTCCCTCAGAAGTCCAAAGGGTATCCACTGCCTCCTTGCCCTGGGAATGCCCGCCCTTCAAAAGCAAGGCGAAGTCCTTGCCCAGCGTGATTTCGTCCCGAGAGGCAGAAAGGCCAAATCCAAATAGGGCAAACTCGTCCTGGTTGGGCGTAATCAAGTCCATCTGCTTCATGACAGGCACAAAGTCATCTTGATCCATGTTCCGCAAGAATCGATAACCGGCGCTGGCACTGGCCACCGGGTCCCACAAGATAAAGGCATCCGGTGATTTATCCCGAATAAAATCCACAATCCTCTTCAGGTTCTTCGCATGCTCCACCATGCCAATCTTGACGTACTTGAAAGTGTAAGACTTAAACAAGGTGGAAAGTTCGGCCTCGATACGGTCCCAGATAACCCAGCCAGGCGTTATGAACTCATTTTCGTTCTGCTCCGTCATGGCGGTACAGACGGCCTCGCCATAAACCCCGAAATGGGCCATGGTCATTACGTCGGCGAGGATTCCCGCCCCGGCAGATCCATCAAAACCTGCAACTGTCAATGCCCTGGTCATCTTTTCCATACCATTTGTAAAATACATAAAAATTGAAAGCCCAACGTTTTTTTGCCTGCAAAATATCTACATTTCTAGTGTAATTTCTAAAGGAATTGAAAATGCCCCGTTTACGCGTTTTAGTTTTGATGGGCGGCCCCTCCACCGAGCACGATGTTTCCGTTGTCAGTGGAACCGGCGTGGTCCGCGCCATGGATCCCGAAAAATACAACATCCACCCCGTTTTGATTGACAAAGACGGCACCTGGCACTGGTCCGCAAGGGAACTTTCCCCCTACCAGAAGGATAACTTCTCAGTCAACTACTTCCGTTCCTTGGAAGGAACCGCCGCGGTGACCAAGAAGTCTCCGGCCCTTTCGGAGTTGCCCTCTGCAGATATTGCCTTCCTCGCCCTCCACGGCAAATGGGGCGAAGACGGACATATCCAGGCCATGCTTGAAAACTGGGGAATTCCCTACACCGGTTGTGGCCTTCTGGCGTCTGCCCTAGCCATGGACAAGATCAAGTCCAAAGAGATATACAAGGCCAACGGAGTTCCCACTCCCCCCTACCGCGTGATTTTCAAGCACGACTTTAACGGTGACACCCTGGTTAGCGTCTCCGACGAGCTTGGGTTCCCGCTGGTCATCAAGGACCCCCTGGGCGGCTCCAGCATCGGTATCGGCATTGCCAAGGACCTGGACGAGGCAGGTAAGATTGCTAGCGACCTTTTCAAGGATTCCGACCGTCTGCTTTGCGAAAAATTCATCGCCGGCGAAGAAGCCAGCTGTGGATACATCGAAGGCGAAAAGCCACTGCCGCCTACCGAAATGCGCATGACCACCCGCGAGTATTTTGACTACGAAGCCAAGTACAACGGCGAATGCCAGGAGGTGACACCCGCCGAATTCAAGCCCGAACTCACCGCCCGCATCCAGGAACTAGTGAAGAACGCCCACTATGCCCTGGGCGGTGCCGGCTACAGCCGTACCGACGTGCGTATCGACAAGGACGGGAACCTGTGGGCCATTGAGACCAACACCCTGCCCGGCATGACCCCCACGTCACTGCTCCCGCAACAGGCGGCCTGCAACGGCCAAGAGCCTTACTATCAGAAGGTAAAATCAATGTGTAGTGTGAAATGTGGAATGACTAATTACCACATCACACACTTCACATTACACATCCCACACTCCTATGTCCTTCGACCTTTTTGTAGATACTTCCCGGAAGGGACTTTCCATAGCCATCGCAGGTAGCGCCCTCGACGGCTGTGGTGACGCATTCTACAAGGAGATCGTAGACCCGGAAGCCCGTGGCGAAACCCTCAGCAAGAACCTGGACAACCTTCTGGAGCAGGGAGGCATTTCCCTTCAAGATATCAAGCGGGTCATGGTGACCCTCGGGCCGGGCTCCTTCAGCGGACTCAGGACCGGTGTGGCTTTCTGTCAGGGAATCTGTTTCAGCGGAGCCCGTAAGCTTTACGGAGTGTCTACCCTAGAGGCCCTGGAATGCTTTTCCAAGGCTCCTGATACGGCCGTCGTGGTAAAAGCCCGCAAAGACTACTGGTACCTGCGCCTGTGCGGACAGGAGTCCTTTGATTCTACAGACGATGTTCTCGCAAAACTCAGCGGAAGTTTGCCCAAGTTCGCCGTGGTAGACGCCACCGCTCGCGACGATGCACACCTAACGGAATTTTTCTCTGGCAATGGCGTTAAAACCGTTCTCGACGAAGGCAATCCCTTAAGTCTATGGGCCAAGCTTTTCGAGAATCACGAGCCCTCCCTGATTCAAGAAGCCAACTATATCCAGCCTTCCTATTTCGAGAAGGGACACTAGGCTTTAGCGGGGTCCACCATGCCTATACGCCCCATGACCGAAGCGGACCTGCCAAGCGTTATAACCCTACAGAACACCCTCGGATTCCAGAAATGGAACGAGAAGCAGTTCATCTCTGAACTTCGCGCAAGCTACGCCCTGTGCTTGGTAGATGAAGAAGCGGGAACTTTTGCAGGCTATGCCATTTTCCACCTGATGGGGAGCGATTCCGAGCTCCTGACCATCGCCGTAGACCCGAAATTTCAGCGCAAAGGCATCGCCTCCTCGCTGTTACACGAAGGCCTCGACAAACTGAACCGAGAAAACGGCGACCACTGTTTTCTAGAAGTCCGCCAAGGGAATGACCATGCGCGTTCACTCTACGAAAAACACGGGTTCCAAGCGTACAGCCAGCGAGAACGCTATTATGAAGACGGGGAAACGGCTATATTGTACAAATGGTAGGCCGCCCTTAAGGAAATCAACATGCTACTGAAAAAAGACAAACGTATCAAGAAGGCATCAAAGAAAGTTTACGGGATTGCCATAGCCCTAATCCTGTTCCTAGTACTATGTTTTTACCTAATTATCACTTGTAGCGGGACATGGCTTGTCCAGCAAGACGAGTTCAGCCATGTAAAGTGGGTCGCTGTACTGGATGGCCAAGGTCCCGACTTGGAGCGCACCGACTTGGCAGCTAAACTCCTCCGGGAGCATCGAGTGGATTCAGTC
>CACZII010000229.1 GCA_902781185.1 Fibrobacter succinogenes | reverse complement strand
AGTCGAATTTTTTGAGGAGTTTCGATTCTCCGGTCTCGATGTCAAAAATTTCTAGGAAGGACTTGTCGCCACTGCGGTCCCAGACTTGGCCCGGGCTGAGTTCAAAGGGGTACGACACACCCCACTGCGCACGGAGAGAGTCCATCTGCGTCATCATCTGCATGGTCTTGGCGTGGGGCATCTCGGGGCATTCCCTGAGGCCCTTTGCAAGGGCGTCGATGCAGCCCAGAACTTCGTACTCGTAGCAGTTCTCTATACGGGGCGGCTTCACGGATTCTACCAGATTTCCGGCTACGTCGAACAGCTGGATTTCTTCCATGTCGTTGAGGTTTTGTACGCGGATAAAGCCTTCGGTACCGTAGATGACGCCTTCGTTCTTGAGCGGGGCCACCATGGATGTCTTGAGGTGGGCCGTCTGCCCGCTTGCATAGGTGAGATCAATCCAGTCGGTGGCGTCGACACCTGTGTGGAACTTGACGCACTTGGTCTTTGTCTGCACGATATGATTTACGTCCGCTTCTACGCTTTCCACCTTGCCAATCTTGCCTGCCAGAATCCAGTCCTTCACCATCTGCACTGCAGGCAAGAAACGGGTCCACATGGCCTCGCACAGGAACACGCCTTTCTCTTCGGCGAGGGCCAGTACTTCGGAGGCCATGAGGGCGTTGGCGGTAAAAGCCTTTTCTACAAGCAGGTTCCGGCCGTGTTCTAGACAAAGTAAGATGTTGTTGTAGTGTTCGGAATGGGGCGTGGCTATATAGATCAAATCCACATTTGCATCTTTTGCAAGTTCTTCGTAGCTACCGTAGGCGCGGGCAAAACCGTATTCGTCGGCGAATTTTTTTGCCTTGTCCAGGGAGCGCGACGCCACCGCGTAGCATTCCACGCCCATTCCGCGCTTTTCGAGAGCCTTGACCGCTGCGGCCATCTTGGTGGCGATATGCCCGCAGCCCAAAATTGCAAACCTGAGAACCGGATTGTCCATTTTTCCCTCTTTTTAGTGAGAAAATACAACTTTTTATGGGCGTTGCGTTATGATAAAGGCCACATAAATGGGCTCGCCTGTAAACAGTTGGTGCTTGCCTGGCTGGGCTTTAGACGTCTTTGCCGCTACGGGCGCAGAAGGCTAGCAGAACGAACGCCGCGGCGATTATCCCGATAAGCGGCAGGTCTGCCTGGCCTCGCAGGAGCATCTTCAGGAGCTTTACCGCTTGGGACGACAGAAACGCATAGCCGGCGCTGCACAGCAGCACGAACAGGGCAAAGCGCCCGAGGAAGGGGAGGCTCCGCGTGATTTTTTTGAAGTAGGCGTTGATATGTCCGCCGTAGATGATAAGCAGGGTGGCCACGAGGCCTATTGAGATGGAGTCCATGTGGACCCGTAGGAAATTTGCGAACTGGTGGATGTAGGGTTGCATAGGCGAAAAAATAGGAATTTATCGCCTACTTCCTGCTTTGGGCGGCGGCGATCTCGGCGCTGATTTCGTCGAGGGTCATGCCTGCAGCAGGGCCGCGCTGGGCCTGCCTGCGCAATTCCAAGAAGGCATTCCATCCGGGATTTTCATTCTCAAGTTCTTTTTCGTTCTCTGCATTTTCCTTCATTGCATTTCTCCTTTGATTAGAAATCATTAAATATCAACTAGAACTTCCCAATAACCTTCTTTTCTCCCGCTAAATCGTTTCAGCAGTCCCTTCTTTTGCATGTTAGAAAGATGATATTTTACGCCATCAGAAGAATCTACGTGTAAGTCACTGATGAAAAAATAAGTCATGTTCAGCTCTCCTTGTCCTCTTCGGCAGTGCTACATTCTTCGTCGTACATTTCTTTATGTGGGACATATTCGTTTGGAACAACATACGACAGGTATTGTAAGAAATTTCTGTAATCCTCTTTCGCGAACACGCTGCCCATGCCAGAAACGCCTTCAAGTACGACATCTGAGTAGCGGTCCAGAACATGGATGTTCCGTTCATGGCGAAACATTAACCTGTACAACATTGCGGCGGCTTGATCCTGATGCTGACTCATAAGTTCATTAAGTCCAGCTATTGATTCCAAGAGTTCTTCTGGCATCTCAAATTCATTCTCGTTTTCTGTGTTATTCTCCATAGTAATCCTCCTTTATTTGATTGTTTCTCGCTTTAGTCGGGACAACAATTCCTCAAACATGTTCCGGTATGCATCAACGTCGTCCAGTTGCACAATGGTCGTAATCTTGTTGCCGGCATCTTTGGAAGACGCCCCGCAATGGTACAACTTTTCGCTCTTGGTCTTGAAATCCACGAGAATGTAGCGGTCATGGAACTTGTGCATGGCGGGTTTCTTGTCAATCGACACGTCCGGGCGGGCGGCCCGATAATCGGCAAGCATGTCGTCAGTCATGCGGCTTCCACCGAGCAAGTCGCTGAAAATCAAGACGGAAACGCCCTTGCGCACGTTCCGGAGCAAATTCAGCGTCTTGACATCCACATAATTATCAACAATCAACAGCGACTTTTTCGCCATACCGTAAATTTGCGCATAGGCGACATCTGCCTCCAGCTTGTGCCCGTTCAGAATCAAGAAGTGCCTGAAAGACGAAGGATTGACGAAATTTTCCATGACCATCCGGAGGTCCACATTGATTTTTCCCAGATCGCTCCGGATATCGCGAACTTCGCCAGAAAGTTCCTTTACTTCGGCGGAAACTGCCGCGATTTCATGTGTATTTTGAGCAGTCTGCGCCACAATCTGGGCAATTCCCGCAGTTCCGAGTAGTTGATGGTTTTCAGCAACGATATAGTCCTTCATCTGCTTGAAAAGGCGAATCAATGCCTTGCTTTGAGCGGTTGCCCGTTCGCCCTTGAGCACCGTCATGAGCATGTAGATTCCCTGTTCGGTAAACGCATAGGGGGCATACTTTATGTTGGTCCCCCGTCGATTGTTGTTCAAGGACGAAATTTTCGACCTTGAACATGTTTCCGCCTCCTTTAAAGTTAATTGGAAACGAAAATCTTCATCAAATTTTTCGATATTATTTTTCACCTGTTCGTTAAATCTCTTTGTCGTATACCCGTAAATCTCGGCCAGGTCGGCATCGAGCATCACCTTGACCCCGCGGATGGT
>CACZII010000228.1 GCA_902781185.1 Fibrobacter succinogenes | reverse complement strand
AAGCTATCCATGGGATATAAGCAGACCACATCTTCCGCCGGTCGACAAGTCCCCTTAGAAAGGCTCTCTAGAGATTTCTGACACTCGGGGCATAGCCAAGGATCAAGGATTTCAGAAGTTGAGCCACAGCCAAGGCACTCCATTCCAAAAACAACACTGGACCAAGATTCGAGCATTTTTCCTCACAAAAAAAACGTCTACTGGTATAGACGCTTTTTTCTCGGAAAACAGGCCTCAATGATCTCAGATTTTTGAGATTTTACAATCCACCGCCTTACTGCTGCAAGCGGAAAATCTTTACATCCTTGATGTAGAATGTTCTGACCTTGCTACCCAGATTCAGTTCAAACCTGGCAAAGGGAGTACTCTCCCTGGGGACAAACTCAATTTCCACAGACTTGCCCGAAGTTCCCACTTCCACATGTTTCTGGAATCCAATTGTCTGGTAATCATCATAGGCCCCGATTCTTGCGGTAATCTGCCCTTCTACATCGGACCAGATGGTAAACACGCACTTGTACTTCTTGCCGGCAAGCAGGGCCACATTCTCCTGGATGAGCTGAACACTGTAAGAATACTTACCAGCCTGAATCACTTGAATCTTCGCATAATGACCACCATTTCCCTCCTTCTCCACAGAGGCCTTAGACTCTCCGCCAAACTGGTCGAAAACAATCCAGCCGTAGAAATCCTTAGAGAAATCACCATTAGAAATAGTATTGTCACTCATGGAGCCGATAATACCTTCCCAGATGTCTAGGACATAGGCATCTGCAACATCTCCATCAGCATTGGCAAAACCATAGCGGAGAGGCCTGAAACTGGAAATGAACTGCTGGTTCAAATCCGTCCAGATTTCAGCGTTGTGGGCCGCATCCAGGTAAACGACGCCGTCATCGGCTATTTCCACCTTGGAGAAGTCTACGCCATCCACAAAGTAGCGGGGGTAGAAGACCACAGACAGGTTGGCAACGCTATCCGACACCTTTTCTATCTGTGAGTAATGGTAGCGAAGTTCAAACTGTTCAAACCAAGACAGAGAATACTGCACAGGCACGTACTTGCCGTTAAGCAGAAGTTTGCCGTAAACCTTAGGCATTTCCTTGACGGGTCTGAACGAAACACCCATCTCCTTCAAGTACCCTTCGTCTTCCAGGTCTATGTTCTTGAAGGGTTCTTCCACTAAGTCAGCATCGGTAAAGGACACCCTCAAGGAGGAATCCGCAAGATCCTCGCCGGGCCACAGCCGAAGACCCTTCGACATATCAATATTCACAGCCACATAGTAGCTAGAATAGGAGCGGACTTCAAAGAAATCTAGAGCGAAGGAATCCAGCAGCAAAGGTTCGTCCTTGGCAGCGGAGGTCTTGGAAAGGGAGTTGGTCTCAACCTGGGAATAATCTACAGAAAAATCCGCTGTAAAAGCAAGAGACGGATTCCCAATTTCGATACCCGCTACGGGCTTGTCATCTTTAGTACAAGCGACAAAGGCCATGGCTACGCAAGCCACGGCAATCAAAGACCCAAATTTAAACCCCGCAAAGCGCATCACATTCCTCGGGTTAGGGGGAATAGCTGGATGTTAACCTGAACTACATCATCGCCTTCTCCAGCACTAGCAGAGAAATCTAGTAGTTCTTTGCGCATTAGTTGGATTTGCTTTTTCAAATTAGGGAAATCTTTGCGTTTTATGCTAAAAGTGAGGGCCGAAAAGTCCCGTTCCTGACTTGCCAGTTCGGACAACTTATCCTTGGACATGTCCAACATTTGCTGGTGGTACTGTTTTACCATCAGGTCCTGGACCTCGTCGTCGGTGGTAATCATGGGGTCCCGCTGGCGGAAACCGTTGGCTGTCTTGACTACAAGCCCCAGTTCCTGGAGCAACTGGAAGGATTCTTGCACCTGGGCGGGGGTCACCTTGCCCTCAAGACGCTTGGAAACCCAGTCGGGAATGGGCCTGAACCCCTTCAGGGAAACCATTTCCAGAATGACGGAATGGTGCCATTCCCTAAAAATGCGGAGCTGGGCCTGGTCCATCTTGTGGAGCTTGGAATGGGGGCTAGCCTTGACCAACTGCTCATAATAGACCTTCTTTTCTTCGTCGTCTGTGGCCTGGTTAAAGAACACCAGGTTCTCGAAGTAAGCGGCCCGCTGCTTGATGAGCCCGAGGCCGTGGATAAGCTTGGTGACGGTGCTCTTGGTAATGTTTCGCTTGCCGTCAATGGTCAGTTTCAGGTGGGCATGGCTGGAAAGACCCGCTTTTTCGGCAAAAAAACGCAAACTGAAGGCCGGCTGGGTCTTCTTCTTGTATTCGTAATAGTCCCGAAGATACACGCGAAAATTCGTGTATTGCAGCACATCGGGCTCAGTTATTTTTTCAATTTCTCCATTTTCCATGCTACAAAAATAGAAGTCTAGGGGGTCAAAAGCACTACCGGTTGGTTAATTATCGTTTACCTAAGTAACCACGTCCCCGACAAGCCTCGATAGCCGGAGGTGGTCGTGGAATTTGCCGTTCAAGTACTCAAATTCACGGCAAACGCCCTCTTCCTGGAATCCACAGCGGCGGGCGACCCCGATACTGGCGTGATTCTGGAC
>CACZII010000227.1 GCA_902781185.1 Fibrobacter succinogenes | reverse complement strand
CAAGAGCCTTACTATCAGAAGGTAAAATCAATGTGTAGTGTGAAATGTGGAATGACTAATTACCACATCACACACTTCACATTACACATCCCACACTCCCATGTCCTTTGACCTCTTTGTAGATACTTCCCGGAAGGGAATTTCCATAGCCATCGCGGGTAGCGCCCTCGACGGCTGTGGTGACGCATTCTACAAAGAGATTGTAGACCCAGAAGCTCGTGGCGAGACCCTCAGCAAGAACCTGGACAGTCTTCTGGAGCAGGGAGACATTTCCCTTCAAGATATCAAGCGGGTCATGGTGACCCTCGGGCCGGGCTCCTTCAGCGGACTCAGGACCGGCGTAGCCTTCTGTCAAGGAATCTGCTTCAGCGGAGCCCGCAAGCTTTACGGAGTGTCTACCCTAGAAGCCCTGGAATGCTTTTCCAAGACTCACGATACAGCTGTCGTGGTAAAGGCCCGCAAAGACTACTGGTACCTACGTCTCTGCGGACAGGAATCCTTCGATTCTACGGAAGATATCCTCGCAAAGCTCGGTACAAACCAGCCCAAGTTCGCCGTGATAGACGCTACCGCCTGCGACGACACCCGCCTAACGGAATTTTTCTCTGCCAAAGGCGTTAAAACCGTTCTTGACGAGGGCAACCCCCTGAGCTTGTGGGCCAGGCTTTTCGAAAATCACGAGCCCTCCCTGATTCAAGAAGCCAACTACATCCAGCCTTCCTATTTCGAGAAGGGACACTAGGCTTTAGCGGGGTCCACCATGCCTATACGCCCCATGACCGAAACGGACCTGCCAAGCGTTTTAACCCTACAGAACATCCTCGGTTTCCAGAAATGGAACGAAAAGCAGTTCCTCTCTGAACTCCGCGCAAGCTACGCCCTGTGCCTGGTAGACGAAGAAGCGGGAACGTTCGCAGGTTACGCCATTTTCCACCTAATGGGAAGCGATTCTGAACTCCTGACCATCGCCGTTGACCCGAAATTTCAACGCAAAGGTATTGCCTCAACGTTATTACACGAGGGCCTCGACAAGTTGAGCCAAGAAAAGGGCGACCACTGCTTCCTGGAAGTCCGAGAGGGCAACACCGCCGCAAGGAAGCTTTATGAAAAGCATGGGTTCCAGGCATACAACCAACGCAACTGCTATTATGACGACGGGGAAACGGCTATATTGTACAAATGGTAGGCCGATCTTAAGGGATTCAACATGTTACTGAAAAAAGACAAACGCATCAAGAAAACTTCGAAGAAAATTTTCGGAATTGCCATAGCCCTAATCCTGTTCCTAGTACTATGTTTTTACCTAATTATCACTTGTAGCGGGACATGGCTTGTCCAGCAAGACGAGTTTAGCATGTAAAGTGGGTCGCTGTACTGGATGGCCAAGGTCCCGACTTGGAGCGCACCGACTTGGCAGCTAAACTCCTCCGGGAGCATCGAGTGGATTCAGTCTTGATTCTTGGAAGACGTGTATTTAAGGACCATTACAATGCGGAATTCTATGCCGAAGACTTGATGAAGCAAGGGCATTTTGACAGCAATACCGTCTTCTTGGTAAGACACGACGACGCATCTACCCTAGAAGAAGCGAGAACCATTATCCCCTGGTTCAAGAGCCGAAATGCAGATACCGTTCTATTGGTAACGGCCATGGCGGCATCCAAGCGTGTTGCAAGAATATTCAACACCCTCGCTGGAGGAAAGCCTCACTTTATCGTAACCAACGGGGTTGTCGATATATTCTACCCAGAATCCTGGCTAATAAACCGCGAGAACAAAAAGACATGGGCCAAGGAATGGGGTGCCCTATTCCTCTCCTATCTCGACTTATGGAACGCAGACACTTTAAGCGCGACCGATTCCGCCTATCTGAATCCTATCCGATCTCTTGCCGAAGAACGTAGGGTAGATTTTGTGGACCTACAGAAAATGCTCCCTAGTGTCAAGCGCAAGATAGATACCCTGAGCACGCCGCAACCCACAGACAGCAGCAGCGCAGACACCAACAAAACTGACACAAGTAAAACGACAACGAAGTAAGTATTTCGCCAAAAGAAGCAAAAGGGCAAATTCGAAATAAAAAATCCCCGTCGGATAACCGACGGGGATTTTTCAATAAGATTCAGTTAAATCTTACTTGGTGATGACGCGGGCCATTTCGCAAACCTTGTTGCTGTAGCCCCATTCGTTATCGTACCAGGCGCAAACCTTCACGAAGGTCGGGTCGAGCTGGATGCCAGCCTTGACGTCGAAGATGGAAGTACGAGCGTCGTTGCGGAAGTCGGTAGAGACGAGAGCTTCGTCGGTGTAACCGAGGATGCCCTTGAGTTCGCCTTCAGAAGCTTCCTTCATGGCCTTGCAGATTTCTTCGTAGGTAGCCGGCTTTTCGAGTTCGGCAGTGAGGTCAACGAAGGAAACGTCAGAGGTCGGAACGCGGAGGCTCATACCGGTGAGCTTACCGTTGAGCTGCGGGAGAACCTTACCCACGGCCTTGGCAGCACCAGTGGAAGAAGGAATGATGTTTTCGAGGATGCCACGGCCACCGCGCCAATCCTTCTTGGAAGGACCGTCAACAGTCTTCTGAGTAGCAGTTGCAGCGTGAACGGTGGTCATGAGGCCGCGCTTGATGCCGAACTTGTCGTTCAGAACCTTGGACATAGGAGCCAAGCAGTTGGTGGTGCAAGAAGCGTTGGAGATGATGTCCTGGCCGGCGTAGGTCTGGTGGTTCACACCGTACACGAACATCGGGGTAGCGTCCTTGGAAGGAGCGGACATGATGACCTTCTTGGCACCGGCCTTGATGTGGGCGCGGGCGAGTTCGTCGGTCAGGAAGAAACCAGTGGATTCCACAACGACGTCAACACCGAGGGCACCCCAAGTGATGTTGGTGGGATCCTTTTCGGCGAACACCTGAATCTTGTTGCCGTCAACGATGAGGAAGTTGCCTTCGAAAGACACGTCGTGCTTGAAAGCGCCGTGCACGGAGTCGTACTTCAGCATGTAAGCGAGATAGTCAACGTCGAGGAGGTCGTTGATACCGACAACCTGAATGTCCTTGGAGAAGTTTTCCACAGCAGCGCGGAACACCATACGGCCGATGCGGCCGAAACCATTGATACCGAGTTTAAGAGCCATTATTGGATCCTTTTTGTTTTATTGTGAAATTGTCACCCACCCAATAGGTAAGTGCGTTTGCTGGCGTCAAAGATACAAAAAACAGGGCAAACTGGCAATGGCAGTCCCCGCCTACTGGTGGTCCTCGACACAACGGACCGTGGCAGCGGTTGCACCGCCCCAATCACCGTAGCTGTTGCAGTATGCCTCCTCATTGCCGATGGCAACAAGGTCTTTGGAAGAGGAATTCCAGAAGCAGGCAGCATAGCCTCCGCTGGCAATCATGTCGAATTGCCCTACCACCAAAAACCCACAAGGCATGGCGCTAAAGCCCACAGAATCTGCCGTGTTCCCCCTATTCACACTCTCCCAGCCGGTCCGTGAGGCAAGCGAGTAAGTCGTGGCAAATAGGGACTCCCATTCCGCTTCGCTTGGCAAATGCCAGCCTGGTGGGCAAATAGAATCCATTGCCGCAGTCCAGGTGTAATAGCGGCCAGTTACTTCGCAGTTTGAAACGTCATTATTAATGCACTGGATATTACCCTTCAGGCCAGGTGAAGATACACTATCGGCATAGTTCAGGTTTTCCGCCATCCAGGTAAAATCCCCAATCTTCACCGTCTTGTAAACCTTGCCGTCTCGACTGTCTGTCATGGTTCCATAGTTTATCTCGGGATTCAGGCGAAGTTCCTTGGGCACATCCAGGCTCCACCCGTCTAGCCACAGCCATTTACTCAAGGATTTAAAATACGTGTATTTTTTCCCAGTCACATCACCAGCCCTGACCTCGCCATCTTTGCCAGCGTCCCACTTGTAAGTGTCCTTCTCATAGTCACTGGCAAAAAACCAA
>CACZII010000226.1 GCA_902781185.1 Fibrobacter succinogenes | reverse complement strand
TTCGGATAGGCGAATATTTGTGAAGTTGGCGACCGTTCTTTTGGTCGCCTTTTCCCTGTTGCCTGCAGAGCCGGTCGACAGCTTGCTGTTGCAGATGACCGCGGCCCAGGACTCTACGCTGGCGGACACCCTCTCGTCTAGCCGAGACACACTCTCGTCAAATTCTGACTCGCTTGCTTCGAACTTCGAAATACCCTACGCTGATACGCTCTCGTCTGATACCTCAAAGAACTGTTTTTCTGTAGATCTGTCAACCGGCGAAATCAATCCTTCCGATTCTGACAAATCTGGATTAGAGATTGCCACGCCTTCGGCTCGCAATGACGTAGGAGCCGAGCGTAACGGGAATACTTGTATTCCTGTTACCGAGGCGAACCAGTCAGGCGCTTTGCGCAATGACACGCTCCCGTCAGGCCCTAAAAAATCTGTCCTCTACCTGAGCGGTGGTGAGCGTTCCCCTTGGTTCCACTTGGGTGTTCTTTATGCAATCGAGAATTACAAGGTCCGTATTGATTCTGTGGTAGGAACCTCCTGGGGTGCCTTTGTAGGTTACCTCTGGACTCACGGCATGACGCTGGACGATATTCAGCGTGTGCTTCTGGATCCGTACCTGCAGGGTTACGTGGGCCACAATATGTTTGATGACCTGTACAATAAAAAGTCTAAACAGGCTAGTTGGCCCATTTCTCCCGATGGTGTGCCAAGCTTACGCTACCGTTTTGCTTTGCAACCGGATTCGTCCAAGACCCTGCAAAAGGTTTCCAAGTCCATCGAACCCGATACGGCTTTGCAGAGGTATGCCCTTGCAAAGCTCCGTCTGCAAGAGGCGATGAATCGTGTGCCCCGCGGCGCGGTGATTCCCTTTACGGTGTTGGGTTGCAATGGCGTGGAATGGGAAACTTCGGAATATGTGTTCAAGAGCCTCCCGTTGATTGAAAACTATAACTCTGGCGAATTATGTCCAGGGTTGGCTGTGCCTTACGAAGATGTCTACGACCAGGTTCCCATTATTTCGGTAGGCGTCCCCCGTGTGGCGAAGGCTTCTGTGTCTTCTTGGAATTCTCCCTGGCAACGTATCCTTTTTGAAAAGCCCCTGCAGAATTTGTCTTGGATCCAGGCGGGGTTCTCTGCCCTGGAACGTCATGCGACGGAACTGATTCCTTTCAGGAATGATTCCCTGGATTACACCGCCCTTAAGAAGGTGGCTACTCCCTGGTTCAAGTTCAAACCGTCTTATGACAGTTTGTCGGCAGAGACGCACACGACCATCGCCTCATATTGGAACGAAAGTGACACGGGTATGGTGGCGCCAGAAAATTTCTTGAAGTCGATTTCCAAGGAAAGATCGTACGATTCTGTTTCTTTCGACATGCTTCCTACAGGCAACGTGCTGATTGGCGCGAAGGTGTCTCCTACGGTAGATGTTTCTCTGGGCGGTTTCGGTTCTAGCGCTATCGGCCCTCATGCCTATGGTGACATGACGCTTTCTTTTGTGAACCAGATGGACATCGCTCTTGGCGCTTCCGGGTTTGTTGGACCTAGGTCGTACGGAGTGAGCCCGCAGCTGATTATTTCACGTCTATGGAGTAGGGACTGGAGAGTCCGCCTTCGTTACGACTGGCAGACCTTGCGTCCATTCGAATCTTACTTGGATGACAATGTGTATCTAACCACTCCCCGTGGCGAGAAGCGTAGTGACTTCAATATGTGGGTCAGTTATCACCTGACTCCGGACCAGCAGGTTTTGCTCAACTTCATGATTGGCGACAGGACCCTGGATTTCGCTCATGTGTACAGGCTGAAAGATTTGGAAACCTGGCCTGTTTCTCCGGCCCTTCAGTACCGTTACGAAGGTGGTGATACGGACCCGTTCTTTGCCTACAGCGGGCAGTCTATATTCCTGGAATGGGGACTCCAGTCCGTGCGCTACAAGATTGATATTGCGGAACTGATTCCGATTTATCACGAACTGACCTTGGAAATGTTTGCGAGCCGCTCACCTGTTTCGTTCCTTACGATGGGAATATTCCTTGGTGGCGGGTTGGACACCTATCATGACGAAGGACACGGCTACGTCTATCCCAGGTCTACCAAGCTCATGCCGCTGGATAACTTCTATCGCAGGCGTGTCGCGGCCACCCCATGGACAGGGGAATGGTACAATCCGGAACTTCTGAGCCACCACTACGGCCTCGCACGCCTGAACCTTGGCTTGCATAAAGGAATGCTTGGCATGTGGGTGTTTGGTGCCTATGTGCGGGACTTCGAGGAGAATCCCTCTGCACAGTTAGGACCCGATAAGTTTGTTCTGGAACCGACGCTCCGCTTTGCTTACAAGTCCATCTCTGTGTCTGGTGGAATGTCGCGCCTAGTAGACCGTAAGACTCTTGATGAACTGGGCGATGTCATGGACTACACCTTCTTCATCCGCGTCGGAAATTATTCGTTCTAGCTTATTCGCCCCTGTTCTTCGCGGCCACGTCCTTGTACCTGTTGTGATCAGTGAGCGTGTTGCTGAAAAAGTGGGTGCCTGAACCATCATCCTTTGCGACAAAGTAAAGAGCCTTGGTGTCGGCGGGGAACAATGCTGCTTCAATGGCCTTGCGTCCTGGATTCGAAATGGGCCCAGGCATCAGTCCCTTGAACTTGCGGGTATTGTAGGGACTGTCGCTATTCAGTTGACTCTTGTAGATAGGACCTGTCAGATTTCTGAAGATGAACCTCACCGTGGGGTCGGCCCCCAGCGGCATACCGATTTCAAGACGGTTGTGGAACACGCCTGCAATCAGGGGGCGTTCGTCCTCTTTACCGGTTTCTTCTTCTACCACGCTGGCTAGCGTCAGCACCTTGTGCCAATTGCCGAGGGTTGCCCATTTGGAGTTTGGCTTGCCTTTCATCTCGTCCCGAAGCTTCAGGTTTGCTGCCACCATCTGCTTGATGATGGCCTCTTCGTCGGCATCGATGGCGAAGGGGTAGGTGTCGGGCAGCAGGTAGCCTTCTAGGGAACTTGCGTCTACGCCCAGGGACTGGGCGAACTTCGGGTCCTGGACCAGCTTGTTCCAGCGGTCCTCGTTCAAATCGGGAAATGCCTTTTTCAGATAGGCAGGAATCTCCCAGGAGGCGCGTCCTTCGGGAATGGTCACTCTCCGTACGGCGTTTTTGCCGCTTTCAAGCAGGGCAAAAATCTGTTCTAGAGTCTGTCGAGGCGGAATCTCGTACCAGCCAGCCTTGAGGTTTGGCTTGTCCATTTTGTTCCGGACCTTGAACGCCAGTCCGTCCTTCCAGACGCCCTTTTCCTGTAAAATTTGAGATACTTTGGCTGCCGAACTGCCCTTGGGAATCTCCAAAAGCACGGTTTCTTGGTTGTCGGATACCGCATTTATGCGTTTTTTTCCTTGAAAAACGGCAAAAATCGCCAAAATGACCAGCAAAAGCACGAAAATGGTAAAAATCTTCTTCATATCGTAAAAATTTAAAAGAAAATCTCCCAATTTGCCAAAATAAAAGGTATATTCCTACTGCATAGTTGTATATTTTACCATGTTTATTGAGGAATAACATGAAAAAGGTTTTATTTGTTGCTCTTTCCCTGATGGTGGCCGCTGCTTTTGCTGCACCGAACAAAGTGAAGTCCAAGCTGGGCGATATTGACTTGACCAAGGAAAAGGGTGGTGGATCTGTGGTTTGCACCGCAGGCTTTAACGACGAACTTACCATCGTCAAGGACGGTGACACCGAAGTGCTGGTCAAGG
>CACZII010000225.1 GCA_902781185.1 Fibrobacter succinogenes | reverse complement strand
GTTGTCGGCGCAGGAGCGCCACTCATCGATAGCGCGCTCGTAGTCGCCCTGATTGTAGGCTTTTGTGCCCGCTTCGAAACCTGCGCAAGGTTCTGCGGCATTAGAAGTTGTGAATGCCGTTACAATAGCAATCAAGACAAATAAAAGGTTTTTGCGCATTTTTCAAGCCAGCTGTCGATGGCCGCAATGGTCTCCTCTTGAACACCGACTTTTACCAGCTCGGCTTTCATTTGCGCTCTGGTCATGCCCTTGAATTCTAGGTTGGTCTGGTCGCTGAGATAATTTACGAGCCCGTTTTCAAGAGCGGCGAAGAATCCCTTGCCGTCACCATTTTCGAGGGCGGTTCGTGCCTGGGCGAATCTTTCGCGCAGTAGCCTGTTCGCTTGGCCCTTGCGGACCAGTGCCGCGTTGCTGCTGCGCTTGCGGCGAATTCTGATGGCAAGTGTGGCGATGAAGTAGAAGGGAATGGCTGCTGTAAACAGAATCCAGAATAGAATGTTCTTGTAGGGTGTGCTAGATTCCGCCTTACCCATGTTCGGGTGGATGAAACGGATGTCGGAACCCAGGGATTCGATTTCTTGCTTTTGCACGGCGCTGGGGCCTGTTGCGCCTGCCACGGGACCCTGGAATACGGCCTCGGCACCGGCGTCGCCCTTTTCTACCTCGATGGTCCAGGGGCCTGCCGTTGCCGTTTCGTATTTTTTCTTAGCGGGGTTGAACCAGGAATAGCTAATGGCCGGGATTTCAAAGGTTCCCTTCTTTTTGGGGTAGAGGAAAACCTTGATGTCCTTGGTGGTGATGACCTTGTTTCCGGAAACCTTTTTTGAGATGTTGTTCTCCGGTGGCACGGAACGGAACTCGCTGAAGTCAGGGAGCTTGGGGTCAGTGATTGTACCGGGAGTACCGTCGCCCTTGATGTTTACGGAAAGGGTCAGGGCTTCGCCCACCTTCAGGTTTGTGCGGTCGAAATCGGCGGTAAACTTGTAGTCGCCCACCATCCCACTGAAGTCAGCGGGCTTGCCCTGGGTGGGGAGGGGCTTCACGTTGATGGTGACGGTGGGCGTCTGGGTCTCGGCCTCGATAGATTCCTGCTTGATGGATTGGGAATGGAAGGACATTCCGCCCATCTGCTTCTTTTCTTCGACAATCTTCGGTTCGCCCCGCTTGGTGTACTTGAACTTGAAGGGCGGAATCTGTAGGTTGCCGCTCTTGGTGGGGGAAAGCCAGGCAAACTTGGCACTGGCCTGCATTTCACGGCGGGCGCCCTCTACAGGCTTGAATTCCATGGTGGAAAGGTCGCCGCGGTGCACGATAAAGTCGTTACCCGTGCTCATATCGGTGGCTTGCAGGCCGCCTTCGAAATGCTCGTAGGTGTGGAACCCTAGGGTGACGTAGAACTGTTCCCCTTCGTAGATAGATTTCTTGCTGGGGGTAAGGCTTACGGATACCGCTTCGTCACTATAGGCGCGCTGGATGTTTATGGGAATGTTTCCGCTGATGGTGTGGACGTTGCCGTTGATGCTCCACTCGATCTGACCCACGTCCAGTGAACCAGTCTTTTTGGGGGCACGGATGTTAAAGCTGTAGACCCGTGCCTTGTAGGGCCTGCCGCCCCCTCCGAAGAAGGAGTTAAACATGTCCTCGAAATCGGGACGTATGACCTGTTCTGCACTGTCTAGGCTTAGGAACGTAAACCCGTTGCGGGTTTCTAGCTGTGGAACGCCCCTTTCGGCGGGGAGTTCCTGCAGGGGAACGATGAGCATCAGCTTGAATGTTTTGCCAGCTTCTACGCGGTCCTTGTCCACCTGGAGCGACATGCGGGCCATGGCGCAGGTGGCAAGGCAGAGAAGGATCAACAACAGTCTTTTCATGGCCCCAAATTTACAAAATTCGGTATTTTGGGGCTAATAAGCGGGGCTAAAATCACGGGAATGACCCCGGGTCAAGCCCGGGGCAGGCTCAAGGGAGGGGGTGTGACGAATGAAGGGGCGCGATTTGTAAGAAAAATAACGTTAAAAATATTTAACAAGACCCTTGTCAGATGGGTAAATTTTTGTTATCATTGGGCCGCCTGAATGGGAAAAACGGGCAAAAAAACGCAAAATAAAGGAAAAAAATGTACTGCATTCTCGCCGCCCTGTTGGTCAAGAGCTTCAGAAAGCGCTCCAAGCGCGCCTAATAAGCCCAAGATTTTTCAACTCTCTCTTTATCCGGTTCCGCTGAAAAAGCGGGCCGGCTTTTTTTTAATGTGAGGTGTGGGGTGTGGAATGAGAGATGTGGAGTGCCTCTTCCGACGTCATCCTCGACTGAGTAAAACGAAGGAGGGGATCCAGGCTGTACGATGTGGAATGTGACGTGAGGAGTGTGGGATTTTTAGTCGAAGTTTAAAGAACGGCGGTAGGGAGTGAAGCCTGCATTCCTGATGAAGTTCTCCGCCTCTTCGATGGTAGTGAGGCCGTGATTCTGGAGAACGTTCTCCTCGATGACGATGCTGTTGATGTCGTCGGCGCCGGCATGGAGCCCGAGCTCGCCCAGAGAAAGTCCCATGCCTAAAAGGGAGACTTCGATATGGGGGATGTTGTCGAAGAATAGGCGTGAAAGGGCGAGAAGTTTCAGGTACTCGTCGCCCCGCACATGCCTAATCGGGAACTTGTCCGTTTGGGGCTGGAAAGTCCACACCACGAAACTCTTGAAACCTTGCGCGACGTCTTGCGTTTCACGTACGTAATTCAGGTGTTCGATAATTTCTTCTGGAGTCTCGACACTGCCGAACACGATGTTGGCACTGCCGGGAAGCCC
>CACZII010000224.1 GCA_902781185.1 Fibrobacter succinogenes | reverse complement strand
CCGCTGCCTTGGAATGCCTGGACGCCGGCAGCCACACCCAAGATGATGTACTTGCCCAGGTTGGCGTCGATACCCAACAGGATCCGTTCCTGGAGGTTCATGAAGTCGTAGGATTGCCGACCCTGGCTTGTTCTGAGCCAATCGTTATAGTCATCGGAACCGTTGATGCTGTAGGTCTTTCTCTTTTCTTCGTTGGTGAAGGTGACTATGTCGTTGCAGTCCGCGTCTTCATCGCAGCTGAACTTGAGGGAGCCGCCGAACCCGCCTACGGCAGCGTTTACGAAGAAGACTTTGCCCAGTCGGTAGGTGGCGCTGAAGTTACCGCCGCCGGCGTTCATGTCCTTGATGTTGTCTGCATCCCCGTTGTGGGCCCAGAATCCGGAGACGGCTAGCTCCACTCCGGAGACGGCGCTATCCGAGGTGGCGCGGTGCACCACAGGGGAGGGCAGGGCGGCTGCACCCATGGAATGCAATGTGGGGGAGCACGCTGTTATCGTAATGAGTATCAAGCTGATAGCGAAAAATTGAAGAAGGGCTTTCATGTCGGTATCCCTGATAGTGATTTGTTTTACCGCAAATTAGAAAACTTTCGGGGGGCTGTTTTCAAGCCGGATTTTTTCTACCTTTTGGACACAAAATCCCTTTTTTGACAAGGAGTCCAACATGGGTGGCTTTTGCGGAGTGGTTTCTAAAGAAGATTGCGTCAGCGACCTCTTTTTCGGGACCGACTACCATTCACATCTCGGAACGCATCGCGGCGGCATGGCGGTGCTGAAGTCCAACGGAACTTTCCACCGCTCCATCCACAACATCCAGAACACTCCCTTCCGCAGCAAGTTCGAGCACGACCTGCTTTCTTTTGCCGGAAACGTGGGCATTGGCGTCATTTCGGATACTGACCCGCAGCCGCTGGTCATGACCTCCAAGCTCGGTACGTTCGCCATCGTGACTGTCGGCTTGATTACGAATATCGAAGAAATCAAGAACGAGCTTTTCAAGAACAACTGCATGCAGCTCCAGTATTCCACCACCAGTGGAATGGTGGGGCCCACCGAAGTGGTGTCCGCTCTGATTGCCACGCAGGATTCCATCGTCGATGGCCTCAAGTACGTCCACGAAAAAGTCAAGGGAAGTTGCTCTATCCTTTTGATGGACGAAAAAGGCAAGTTCTACGCCAGCCGCGACAAGTGGGGCCGCACGCCTATCGTGCTGGGCAAAAAAGATGGCGCCATGATTGCCCTGCAAGAGAGCTGCGCCCTGCAGAACCTGGGCTACGAGCACGTGCGCGACCTGGGTCCGGGCGAAGTGGTGGAGCTCACTCCCGATGGCGACACCACGCTGGTCAAGCCCGGCGACAAGATGGCCATCTGCTCTTTCCTCTGGGTCTATTACGGTTACCCTGCCTCCTGTTACGAAGGACGCAACGTGGAAATGACCCGCTACCGCTGCGGTTCCGCCCTTGCAAAGCGCACTCCCACCGAAGCCGACGCCGCCTGCGGAATTCCCGACTCCGGAACCTCCCACGCCCTCGGCTACGCCCACGAGGCCGGCATCAAGTTTGCCCGCCCCTTCGTCAAGTACACGCCGACCTGGGCCCGCTCCTTTATGCCGCAAGACCAGAAGCAGCGTGAACGCGTGGCCTCCATGAAACTCATCCCCATTCCAGGGCTCATCAAGGACCGCCGCCTGGTGTTCTGCGACGACTCCATTGTCCGTGGCACCCAGCTCGGTAAGCAGGCCCAAAAGCTCTACTCCCTGGGCTGTAAAGAAACCCACATGCGCATCGCCTGCCCGCCTCTCGTGTTCCCCTGCAAGTTCATCAACTTCTCTCGCAGCAAGAACGAGTACGACCTGATTACCCGCCGCTACATCCGCGACCAGGAAGGCGAGAGTCCCGATTTGGACAAATACACCGATCCCGATGGCGAAGCCTACAAGGGCATGGTGGAATACATCCGGCAGAAGCTGAACCTGACCACCCTTGCGTTCCAGCGCATTGACGACCTGATTCACGCCATCGGGCTCCCGGCCGAACAGCTTTGCACCTTCTGCTGGACCGGCAAGGACTACGCGGAGACCGGCGATTGCTACCACTGCCCCTGCGAAGGCGGTGAATGCGCCTGCCACTCCAAGAAAGACAAGGAATAGTCCATATTAAAAAGGGGGAAGAATCCCCCTCTCTGCATCCACGTCGTCATGGCGGGTAAGCCTGCCCCGAACTTGATTCGGGGACCCGCCATCTAGCCGTGTATTTCTCTACCCCCTCGCCTAGGGGCGCAGCCCCTAAGACCCTGAAATCTCTTTAGCCTTCGCCTCGATTTCGGCGATGGCCTTCTTGCGGCCTTCGGCAGAGTCTTCGTTGTTCAGCACGATGTTCACGAACACGGAGCCCGCCACCACAGCGTACACGTGCTTGCTGAGCACCTTGGACTGTTCGCCATTACGGATACCGAAGCCGCCCAGCACCTTGGCGCCGCCCTTACCGACGGTGTCGATAAAGTCCAGTGTTGCCTGGTCAATGGTGGTTTCGCTGCCGGTAGTGCCCGCACGGAGTGCGGCATAGATGTACTTGAAACCTTTGGAGGCCATCGTCTCGAGACGTTCCTTCGTCATGGAGGGAGCGGCCACCGGGATGTTTTCAAGACCGTGCTTCTTGCAAGCCTCGGTCAAGCCTTCGTCACCGTCAAACGGCAGGTCCGGAATGATGCAAGCAGAAACACCA
>CACZII010000223.1 GCA_902781185.1 Fibrobacter succinogenes | reverse complement strand
GATATGCAGGAATACGAAACCGAAGAAGATTTGCCCAACTGCAGCAAGAACAGGGAGGGAGAACAGGCTTACGTAAATGGCGTAAAAAAAGTCTTCGTCTGTTCCGACGGCGTATGGGAAGAAGGCAAGGCCTCAGGTTCTTCGTCTAGCGCCTCTAAGGTCCCCGAGCCTGTAGAAGGGACTCTTACCGATTCCCGTGATGGTCGTACCTACAAGACCGTTGTCATCGGTACACAGACCTGGATGGCGGAGAACCTGAACTACTCCACATTGAAATCCACTTGCCCTTTGGAAAATAGCTCCTACTGCGATAAATACGGACGCATATACCAGTACGCCTCGGTTGATGGAGCCCTCTGCCCAAGCGGCTGGCACATTCCGACCCTTTCGGAATGGCAGACGATGTTGGATTACGTCGATATGAACAATGGCTACGAGGGAGTGGGCAAGAGTCTGAAATCCAGCAAGGGGTGGTACGAGGCCGGAACGACGGTAGAAAAGAGAATCGCCGTTGCGGCCGGAAAAGACCCCTTCGGCTTTTCCGCACTTCCGGCGGGGAGTTGCTGGGAGTATTCCGGTACATGGAGCTGTTACAGCGATGACGAGGCCAGGTTCTGGATTAGCAACGGCAAGGCGTATAAAATTTCTTTTGACAGCGACCAGATTGAATTGGATCCCGATGTAGGTCGTACCCAATATGATTATGCGAGAATTTCGGTCCGTTGTATAAAGGACGGTTCGGCTGTGGTCGCCAACTCATCCTCTTCTTCCGAAAATGCGAGCGGCGTTGGCCCGGTAAGCCAGTATGGCCAGCTGCAAACAGGGACAAACTCCAAGGGCGAGGGCCGCATTTACGGCAGTTGCAAAAACTGGTCCGCCTCTGGCAAAGAAGTGCAGGTGAGGGGCCTAAGCCTTTACTGGAGTATCAACCTTGGCCAGACCAAATCGTTCTGGAACAAAACGATTATTGATTACATGGTGAAAAATCTGAAGGTGGAACTCATTCGTGCGCCCATGGGCGTTGACGAAAATTTCGGTGATGGAAACTATTTCTCCAATACGATGACTTACCAGCAATACCTGGATCAAGTCGTTCAGGCCGCCATAGATAACGACATCTATGTCATTATTGATTATCATAGCCACAAGGCCAACGACAACGTGGCTAATGCAAAGCTGTTTTTTGAAACGATGGCGCAAAAATGGGGTAGCTACGACAATGTGATTTTTGAGATTTTTAATGAGCCAGCTTGCCTTAAAAACGGGAGCGGCAACTGCGAAACATCTTCTTACGGTGGCGGTTTCTTGCCTTGGTCGAGCATCAAAACCTATGCGAACCAGATTATACCGGTTATTCGCCAGTATTCCGATAACCTGATAATCGTCGGGACTCCGAAATGGGACCAGCAGCCTAATGCCGCCATAGGTGAAGAAGTCACCGATTCCGAAAACAATACGGCATACGCATTCCACTACTACGCCGGAACTCACACTGTTGAAGAAGAAGGCGCCAATGCCGAGGAGGCTATGCAAGCGGGTCTTTCCGTATTCGTTAGCGAGTGGGGAACGGTAAACGCAGAAGGGGATGGCAAGGTGGCGGACGCCAATGGCTCGTGGCAGACTTGGATGGACGAGTATAAGCTTTCTTCTGCGAACTGGAGCGTGGCAAGCTTATCCGAGGGTGCTTCGTTCTTTACGACTTCTGGAGCGTGGAACTACTCCCAAAGCGGGACATGGGTGAAGAACAATGTCCTTGCCAACAACCCCTCCAGCTATACCAAGTGCGCAAAGTAGGTGATAAAAAATCGGCAAAAGTAACACATTCAACCCCGTTAGGTGTTTCAATGGCAAATAGGTCCGCCTATTTGCTATTTTTGTCCGAAATTCGGGAATCGTTTGTTGAAAGTCTGGTCTTACATCGTCTTTTTGCTGTCCCTGGCGGCCTCTCTTGCTTTTGCGCAAGGGACGGCGGGTTCCGCGCAGTCCTCTCCCGGCTCTACAACCGCCGATTCCGCAAAGGTGGCTGGCATCGTCTTCAACGGCGTGGTGCAGGACAGTTCCTTTGCCGTTGGCGAAAAGCTGAACGTGGAGATTCTCGAATCCGGCGAGGCTTTACAGACCACCGTGGGCACGCCTTTTAGCGTGGTGCTGCCCGAAGACTCCCTCTGGAATATCTGCGTTACCAATTCCGACACGGCTGGCGCCGAAAAGGAAAAATGCTACGAGCTTAAGTACGTTGGCTCGGAACGTGCCTTTTCACAGGTTTTGGGCGAAGCGTTTGTTCAGGACGATGGTGTAAGTGGCGATGTCCACACTGGTGTCATCCTGAGTCCCGGAACGGAGTCCGGGATAAACTCCGCGCAAGCGAAGTCGAAGGATCCAGGCCTGGATTCCCTCCCTTCGGTCGAGAATGACGCTGGTAAGCAACGCCCCGACTCCGGTGACGTCAACGTAGACGACCTTCTTGCTGGGGGAGACAACTCCCGGGTCACTGAACTCAAGAAGGTGGTGGTCCAATTGCGGCGCCGCCCTAAGCGCAGCCCGGGTGAGTCCGTAGTGTCGGCCAAGTCCATCAAGCGCATGCCCAGCCTTGCCGAGGCCGACGTCATTAAGAGTATCCAGGCTCTCCCGGGCGTGGTGGCTAGTTCCGATTTCAGCTCCAAGATATACGTTCGAGGCGGCGCCGCGGACCAGAACCTGTTCCTGTTCGACAATGCCGTGGTCTATTCTCCGGTCCATTTC
>CACZII010000222.1 GCA_902781185.1 Fibrobacter succinogenes | reverse complement strand
GGCCTGATCCACAATCTGCTTTACCTTTGCCTTGCTCCACGATTTGTATACTCCCGGAGATCCAGAGGGACTCGTAGACAGGTAGCCATAGCTCGTTACCCCAATATTCCCATCCGTTTCAGAAATGGGCGCAGAGTTTTCTTTATAGTACTTGATAGCCATGGGGGCGCGGATAACGCCAATATTAAAATTAGTCACAAACCAGTCCACCGCTATGGGGTTCCACATGGCCGCCGGCGAACCTGTGGACCAGTATAAACTTGGGCCCTTCAACTGTATCGGAGTAGAAGTTCCCGTTTTTTCACCGCAGATGTTGACTCCACAAGCCACCAACTTTCCAAAATGGCTTACAGGACCAGCAAAGGCAACTGCAGATGCCAGCACCACTAAACCGAAAACCTTGGTCTTTATAGACATAAGAATCTCCCAGGGCACAGTACGCCCCTTGTTACTTTACCCCATAAAATAATCTTTTATTTGGGAAATTTCAGCTATTGTATGTAAAAAATTCGGTTCGTATGGAAAACAAAAGTTTAGTTTTGTTAACAAACGGAACGATTCGTGACGATTGTCACACTACAGGCCCTTTTCCAGGGTGTAATCCGAAATCTTGATCAGGGTGTCCAGGGTGTTTTTTAAGCGCTCAACGTCTTGCGGGCGATTTGCAGAAAGCTCTTTTTCTTGGCGGGTATCCCCATCGGCAAAAAGGAACGTTTCATCGAAAGAGGGGTATTTGGCGATAAAGCGGTAGCCGTCAAGACCGACGGCGGAATAACCGGAATAGGCACCTAAAGAAAGACCAGTAAGCACCGGCGGCAAAGGTGTCGATGTAGAATCACCAACATTGGTTTGAACCATGTCATTATTACTGGGCTGAACTGCGCCACGCAAAAGGTTATGGCCCATGAATATGTTGGGCACGGCAAAGCCGGCAAGTTCAAGCACCGTAGGGGCAATATCTATCTGGGCAGCCGTAGTGGTATCGAGGGCGGCCTCCAGGCCCTGCCCATGGATAAAGAAGGGAATCCAGCTCACGTTGGAAAATCCGCCGCCATTCATAGTGGATACGCCGTTTTCGCCCAGGGGGAAACCGTGGTCGGCCATAACGATAACGTAGGTATTCTGGTACCATTCCTCATTTTCGACGGCACGGATAAAGCGAGCCAGCTGCCTGTCGGCATAGTTCATGGTCACGTTGATACGCTCTTGCAGGGGCCTGTTCTTCTGCTCGTCGGTCATACCCGCCGCAAAGTTGAAGGGGTAATGATTGGAGCGGGTCATGAGAGTGGCCAAGAATGGCTTGCCCTCTTTGGAAAGGGTATCACGTACATACTCAATGGCATGATCCATAAAGGTGGAGTCATCTTCCCGCTCGCGGTTGTAATGCTGGGCAGTATACCATTTGGCCATCCAGACGCCCAAATTGTCCCAGGCAGGGTCTGCCGCCGACATGTAATGGGTGCTGTAGCCGTTCTCCGTAAGCACCGAAACAAAGCTAGGGAGTGTCACATGAGCCAAGTCTGTGGCCTCTGCCAAACGGGAATGGTGCGGGATGCCGATATGGGTAGAAAGCACCCCTCCCGTGGTAGGAACGCCGCTGGTGTGCATGCGGAGCCACACGTGGGAATGGGCAGCCAAGGAATCCATGAAGGGCGTAGGCGTGGGCTGAATCTGCGGGTTCATGTAGCCCGTATTGAGGCCACGCTGGGATTCCATGAGAACCAGGATGAAATTCGGTTTCTTTTCGCGCTGGGATTTTAGCGATTCGCTGTTCAGAAGGGCTTGCGTCGGCACGCGGTAAAGGGGCAAATGGTTACCCGCGTCGCTGTCCACAAACTGCCACAGGGAATCACCTTCCACTTTTTGCCAAAGGTTCTGGTAAGATGTACGATAATTGGCCAAGTCCGCTTCGGCTAGCCCACCCGCCTTTTTCGCCACAAATAGGTCGTTGTAAATCAAAGATACCACCGGACGAAGCTTTGTCATGCGGGCATTACCCGTCCAGATGAAATAGACAAAGGCGTAGGAGGCAATGTAAAACACCAACATGGCAATGACGGATTTCTTTACATAAAAACCGTCATTGGGTTTGTACCACTTGCGCAGCAGCCTGTAGCAACCATAGGTCGCAGGCAACATCAGCAACAGTACCACAAACTGCAAATACGGCACAGACAAATCGTTAGCTACATAATCGTAGAAAACGATGATAGAGGAAGTGTCCTTGTAGGTATCCACCAGTCCGAAGGTCAGGTGACCGCCCAGGAACCGCTGAGTCTCGTTATCCAGCAAGGTAAGGAGCAGGATTGCGCTGTGGAACACCGCATAAAGTATTGCGGTAATCTTCGCGACTATTGCGACCTTGGGGCAACTTCCGGAATCAGGACTTTTCGCAATCTTGGAAACAAGGAGCGCAGCCAACACGCCCAAAACCAGGAACACCACCAGGGCATTCACAATCCACATAAAGTCTATACAGACCGCATGGAAGATGAACCAGTCCGGCTTGCTAACAAAGGGGAATCCGTAGGGATTGCTGCGGAACAGTAACAGCACCCGCAAAACGATATGGGTCACCCATACCGCAAGGGAAATTAAAATAATACTCTGGAAGGGTGCTAGCGCCCTGCCCAACCTACTAAAAAAAATTCCCAACAGTTGCTTCATACAAATATTCTTCAATCTTTAAAAGGAGATCCCCCGTCAAGCGGGGGATGACACTTCTACACCTATTGCCAAAATAGCATTAGGTTA
>CACZII010000221.1:2799-6295 GCA_902781185.1 Fibrobacter succinogenes | reverse complement strand
ATCAAGGGGAGTCATGCCCGTGGCGTTGCCTGCGGCAATGCCGTTGAACACGGAGTCCACAAAGATTCCCAGGTGGTCGGCCAGTACGGCCTTCTTGAAGAATCCCTGGGTAATGCGGAACAGGCCCGCCTGTAAATCTCCAAGGTCGAACTGGTTCTCTAGCCGGAGCTGCGGCATCAGATGGGGAGCCCGCTCGATAGGACCCGCCACCAACTGCGGGAAAAACGTCACGTACAGCGCGTAGTCGGCGATGCCCCTGCAGGCAGGGAGTTTCTGGCGGTAGACGTCGATAACATAGCTCAGACTCTGGAAGGTATAGAACGAAATGCCCATGGGAAGCATTAGCTTGGGCAAGTCCAGAGGCTTACCCAGCCAGGGCGCCATGATGGTGTTCCAGGTCTCCTCGAAGAACCCAAGATACTTGAAGGCAAAAAGCAACCCCAGGTCAAAACAGAGGGAAGCGGCAAGGGCCAAGCGACGCCTGAGAACTGCGGCAGGCGAACTGCTGCCCAGGTGGTCGATAAGCCTGGCCATGGAATAGTCCACGACGATAGTCGCTAGAATTAGCGCCAGGTATTCAGGCCGCCACACCGCGTAAAAATAGAGGCTCGACAACAGAATGAGCCATCTCCGGAACTTGCCTCCGAAATTTCCCACACTCTGTGCGGGCACGCTATAATAAAGGCCAACAACAGCGACAGCGAAGAGGATAAAGAACCAGGAGTGGAAAAGCACGGAGCCTCTACTTGCCGAAGAATTCCCGCACCTTGCTACAGACGAATTCCAGGTCTTCCAACTTCAAACCGTAGAACATGGGCAGTCGGAGCAGGCGATCGCTTTCGCTGGTGGTGTAGCGGTCTTCGCCGTTGAATCGCCCGAATCGCTTTCCCGCGGGGGCGCTATGCAGGGGCACGTAATGGAACACGGCTAGAATGTCGTTCTTTACCAGGTGCGCGATGAGGGCGGTACGGGTCTTTAAATCCGCCACCTTCAGGTAGAACATGTGGGCGTTGTGGGTGCATTCCGCCGGTATATACGGGAGTTGCAAGTCGCCGGCGTCGGCCAGGGGCTGCAACCGTTCGCGGTAGGCGTTCCAGCTGGCCATGCGGTTGTCAAAAATCTTCTGGGCATTTTCCAGTTCGGCATACAGGTAGGCGGCATTGAGTTCACTGGGTAGGTAGCTGGAGCCAAGTTCCACCCAAGTGTACTTGTCCACTTCGCCGCGATGGAACTGCACACGGTTGGTGCCCTTTTCGCGGATAATCTCGGCGTGGTCGGAATATTTCTTGTCGCTAATGAGGATGGCACCGCCCTCCCCCATGCTGTAGTTCTTGGTCTCGTGAAAACTGTAGCAGCCAAAATCGCCCAGCGAGCCTAGGGCGCGGCCCTTGTAAGTGGACATCATGCCCTGAGCTGCATCTTCTACCACGAACAGATTGTGTTTCTTGGCGATGGCGTTGATAGATGGCGGCCTCGATGAGTTTCTCGTCGATGTTCATGGTGTCGGGGCGGATATCCACGAACACGCACTTGGCACCCCGCATAGCAAAGGCATCGGCGGTAGACACGAAGGTGAACGAGGGCATGATCACCTCGTCACCAGGCTGGATGTTGCAAATCAGGGCCGACATTTCTAGGGCGTGGGTGCAGCTGGTGGTGAGCAGGGCACGGGCCACCCCCGTCTTCTGCTGCAGCCAAGCATGGCATTTCTGGTTGAACTGTCCGTCGCCACAAATACGGCCGCTCTCTACGGCCTGCCGCACGTAGTCATACTCAGGGCCCACAAAAGGGGGTTTGTTAAAAGGAATTCTCATACCGATCCAAATACTCTTTGTTATTCGTAATTTAAGAGAATTATATACTTGATTACACTATTCCAAGCGTGCGTCATGGCGAACCAGATTCGCCATCTAGATTCCGGGTCAAGCCCGGAATGACGAAGTTTGGCGGAACATCGTATGTAATCCCCTAGATTAATATAGATTATATCGGAATGTAAAGATTAGTTTTTAACTTATTTTCCTATAAAAGTTTATTTTTAGGGAAAGGAAGATGGAGGTTTTTATGAATCGTAAGTTTAATGGTTTTGTTGCCAAGTTCAGTTGCTTCGCTGCGATAGCAGCCTTTGCCTTGTGCGCCTGCGACGAGCAAAAAACAGAAAAAGCCGCGGCTGAACAGCCCGTGCAACCGAAGTCCCTGGTAGTTTTCTATTCCCAGAACGGCGCCACCAAGACGGTAGCAGAAATTTTCCAGAATGCCCGCAATACCGACGTCTTCGAGATCAGCCTTGTTCAGCCCTACCCCTCCACCTACGACAGTACCATCGCCGCCGTCCGTGACCAGCGCGAAAACAAGAAGTGGCCCGCTCTGGTTTACGCCAAGGCCAACCTGGCCAAGTACGACACGATATTCCTGGGCTACCCCATCATGTTCGGGAGCTTCGCGCCCCCCATCTACAGTTTCTTGGATTCAAATGACCTGAGCGGCAAGGTGGTGGTACCCTTCTGCACCTACGGCAGTGGCGGACGCAAGGCCAGCGCCAGCGAGCTCAAGACCCTGGCCCCGAATGCCAACGTGACTTTGGCCTACGGGATTTCCAACAAGCGTGTAACCGCCGAGAACGGGGCCGCAGTAGCCGAAGAGGAAATCAAGGCATTCTTTGCCGACCTAGAAGCAGGCAAGACCGACGAGATGCTCATGGGCGGCTACTCTGAACAACGCCCGCTTACCGCCGAAGATTCCGCCGTGTTCGCCGCCGCCACCAAGGACTACGCCTACCTGGGACTGAAGCCCCTCAGCGTGTCAACGCAGGTGGTGGCGGGCACCAACTTCTTGTTCACCTGCGAGATGAAGGCCTTTGGCGGGCCTGCGACACAAACCAACGTAAAGATTTTCAGGCCGCTCCCGGGAAGGGGCGAGCCTGAATTGATTGTGGTTGAAAAATAAAAGATCCTCGCATGCGCGAGGATGACGTTAAAATTGTCATGCCCGCGAAGGCGGGCATCTACTAGCAAGAACGTTATATAGATCCTCGCCTGCGCGAGGATGACGTAACTCTTGTCATGTTCGCGAAGGCGAACATCTACTAGAGGAATTTTTATTCCGCAAACAAGGCGGTAGAGAGGTAGCGGTCGCCGGTATCCGGGAGCAGGGCCACGATGGTCTTGCCCTTGTTTTCCGGACGCTTGGCCAGTTCCTTGGCAGCCCAGAGAGCCGCACCAGAAGAAATACCCACCAGCACACCTTCCTTCTTACCGATCTCGCGACCGGCTTCGAAAGCGGCTTCGTTAGCGACGGCGATAACCTCGTCGTAAATCTTGGTGTTCAAGGTGTCGGGAACGAAGCCCGCGCCAATGCCTTGGATCTTGTGGGAGCCGGCAGTGCCCTTGCTGAGCACCGGAGAGTCGGCGGGTTCTACAGCCACCACCTTCACGTTCGGGTTCTGGCTCTTGAGGTATTCGCCAACGCCGGACACGGTTCCACCGGTGCCGACACC
>CACZII010000221.1:0-2759 GCA_902781185.1 Fibrobacter succinogenes | reverse complement strand
AACTGGCCGGGGATAAAGCCACCCGGGATTTCCTTGGCAAGTTCCTCGGCCTTGGCGATGGCGCCCTTCATGCCCTTGGCACCTTCGGTAAGCACCAGTTCGGCACCGTAGGCCTTCATTAGCTGACGGCGTTCCACGCTCATGGTCTCGGGCATCACGATGATAATGCGGTAACCGCGGGCAGCGGCCACAGAGGCAAGGCCGATACCGGTGTTACCGGAAGTGGGCTCGATAATCACGGCACCCTTCTTGAGCTTGCCGCTCTTTTCGGCGTCATCAAGCATGGCCTTGGCGATACGGTCCTTCACGGAGCCTGCGGGGTTGAAGTATTCAAGCTTGGCGAGAATCTTGGCACCGAGGCCTTCTTCGATGTGGGTGAGTTCCAGAAGCGGGGTGTGACCGATAAGCTGGTCGGCAGAGGTATAGATCTTTGACATTTTGAAGTCCTTTTCGCGCCTGTGGCGCAGTTGATAGTTAAAAGTTAATAGTTAGCGGTTAAACAAATGGGAGTATCTCTCCGTTTGACGTGGTCAAATATAGAACTTCTTTCCTACAATTTCAATAGGAAATAAATCAGCAAACAACCAATAGAGTCATTTTTAGTCACAAAATTATTAAAATTTGCTCAAATTTAAGCATTTTAGTCAATTTTAGGCATTCTCAATACTATTTAGCTATTGGATGCTATAGGTTACGTCTATAGCAGCTGGAGAATTAAGCGTCATTCCGGGTAGAGCCAGCCCCGGACTCGATCCGGGGACCCGGAATCTTGAGCAAGGCGAGAGATGCAGAATTACTTGTAATTCTATATCCGAGCCGAAGCCAAGGATGCCAAAGGCATCAATCTAGATGGCGGCTCAAGGCCGCCATGACGTTCCCAACCCATCACACAGGCATGTATGGATCCCCTCCCCTATCGCCTTTGGCTCCAGGGTCGAGGATGACGTTTTCTACATCGTTGGCCTGGATCCCGTCGCCTTCGGCTCCAGGATGACGTAGGAGGGGTGGGCTCCACACCGGCAACGGGGCCGCTTTTTTCTATCTTTACCGCCGTAAAAATCAAGAGGTCTATTATGACATTTGAAGAGATGTACGCCCTGGCATGCCAGCGCAAAAAGGAAATGCCCGAAGGCAAGGGAACCACGGAACTGTTCAAGAAGGGCCCCCACGGCATCGGCAAGAAGCTGGTGGAAGAAGCCGCCGAAAGCTGGATGGCCGCCCGGTTCGAGAGTCGCGACGCCCAGTGCCTGGAGCTTTCACAGGTGCTCTACTACGTGGCCGTGATGATGGCCGAAAAAGGTCTAACCCTGGAAGAGGTGTACGCAAAACTATGATCAAGGTCGCTCTCCCCAACAAGGGCATGCTCTTTGAGCCTACCCAAGAACTTTTAAAGGCTTGCGGCTACAAGGCCTCCAAGCCCTACAAGACTCTGACCCAGCTGGACACCAAGAACGGAATCGAGTTTTTCTTCTTGCGCCCCAGCGATATTCCCATGTACGTGGGTCGCGGCATCATTGACGCGGGCATTACCGGCATTGACTTTAACGCCGAAGCCAAGAGCCCCGCCGTGAAGGTGCTGGACCTGCCCTTTGGTGCCTCCAAGATGTGCGCCGCCGTGCCTAACGACAGCCCAGTGCAGAGCCTGGACGAACTGAAGGACAAGACCATTGCCACCAGCTTCCCCAACATCGTGGAAGGTTTCTACAAGAAGCCCATGGACTTTGTGGTGCTGGAAGGCGCCGTCGAAATTTCCGTGAGCCTGGGCGTGGCCGACGCCATCGTAGACGTGGTGGAAACGGGCACGACGCTGAAGCAGGCGGGGCTCCGCATTGTGGGCGAACCGCTGTTCAGGAGCAACGCCGCCCTGTTCTGCAACCCGCAGAAGACGGGCCTGGAAGAAGTGCACACCCTTATCCGCCGTATTGAAGGCAAGCTGGTGGCACAGTCCTACATGATGATCGAGTACGACTGCCCCGCCGAGCTGTTGCAGAAGGCCTGCGACCTGACTCCCGGTCTCGACGCCCCCACGGTCACCAAGCTTCACGGCCGCGAATGGTATTCCGTGAAGGCCATGGTCCCCCAAGAAGAAGCCAACGCCATCATGGACAAGCTCTGGGATGCCGGCGCCAGGAGCATCTTGCTGTTCGGTATCAAGAGTGCAAGAATCTAACGCATGCTTTCTCTCGCTTACCTAGCACGACAGCCTATCCTCGACCGCGAGGGTAAAATTTACGCCTACGAACTGCTGTTCCGCGATTCTCCGGACAGCGATACCGCCGTTATTGCCAACGACAACCTGGCCACCGCCCAGGTGCTGGAAAACGTACTCACCAACATCGGGCTCCCGCGGCTCATCGGTGAGAACAAAGCCTTTGTGAACTGCAACCGGGAAATGCTCCTGGACAACATCTTCAAGCTGCTGAACCCCAAGTGGTTCGTGCTGGAGATTCTGGAAGACGTGGAGGTGGACGCTTCCCTGGTGAACGCGGTGGCCCACTACAAGGAGCGCGGTTTCGAGCTGGCCCTAGACGACTTTATCTTCAACCAGGAATTCTTGACCCGTTTTGAACCCCTGTTCCCCTACGTGTCTTACGTGAAGATGGACCTGGTGGACAACAGTACCGAAGCCATGCAGCAGGCGGCGGAATTTTTCAAAGCGAAGGGCATCAAGCTTTTGGCCGAAAAGGTAGAAGACGCCGCCACCTACAAGACCTGCTTTAACCTGGGCTACGACTTTTTCCAGGGCTTCTACTTTGCAA
>CACZII010000220.1 GCA_902781185.1 Fibrobacter succinogenes | reverse complement strand
TTATACTTACGACGGCTCGCCCCTGATAAGCCACCTGACTACAGAAATTTTCCGTGGGGACCGTATTGGCATTGTTGGCCCTAACGGTTCGGGAAAGACTACACTTCTGCGCCTGATTCTCGGAGAACTCACGCCGGAAAGCGGAAACGTGCGGTTGGGAACGAACCTGCAGGTGGCCTACTTTGATCAGATGCGGACCAGGCTTCGGGAAGACAAGTCCCTGGTGGAAAACATCGGCGACGGTCAGGCCTACATTACGCTGAACGGCGTGAAACGCCATGTGCTGAGCTATCTGCAGGATTTCTTGTTCTCGGCGGATAGGGCCCGTGGGCCAATCAGTGCTCTTAGCGGAGGTGAACGGAACCGCCTGCTGCTGGCCTGCCTGTTCAGCCATCCGAGTAACGTGCTGGTGCTGGATGAGCCTACCAATGACTTGGACATGGAAACCCTGGATTTGCTGGCTGAACTGATTGCCGACTACAAGGGAACAGTGTTGACGGTAAGCCATGACCGTGCTTTTCTGGATTCGGTGGCTACGGAAATTTTGGCCATCGAAGAAAACGGGAATGTCTTTGAAGCGGTAGGCGGGTACAGCGACTACGAGGCCAACCGCAAGATGCGGGAAAAGGCCCGCACCGCCGAAGAAAAGGCAAATGCCACTTTGTCGGCCGCAAAGGCGGCTTCTGGGCCGTCGCCGACTTCAGCGGCACCGTCCAAGAAGAAAAAGCGTAGTTACAATGAGGAGCGAGAATACGCTGCCTTGCCCGAAAAAATCGAGACTCTGGAAGCGGAAATCGCCCAGCGCCAGACGGAACTTTCGAAGCCCGAAGTTTATACCAATGCGGCCCGAATTGTGGAGTTGCAGGGTGAAATTGCTGAGCGGGAGGCTGCCCTGGAACGTGCTTACGGGCGTTTTGAGGAATTGGACGCTCTAGGGTAGGCTGTCGGGGGTGTGATTTACGTCGCATTCATACTTTTTTATTACATTTTGGCCCAGATGGGAAATCATAAGAGGTCAAATATGATAAAGAAGATGATTTCGGTTATGGGCGCTTTGTGCGCTCTGGTTTCTACCGCCTCTGCCGAAATGGCTACAGTCTGGACTCCGGATGGTCCCGGTACCATGGCTCCGGCATACTGGTATTCCTACACATATGGCCCGTTCGCTTCCGCTTCGGTCGATACGATGACCACGGCCGATAACGCCAAGATCGCCGAGTTCGCCGTGACACCGGGCAAGACAGGCAATGGCGCCGGATTCGGCTTTGCCTGGAAACAGAATAATAGCTATGCAGATGTCCCAGTTTCGCTTGCGAGCTACAAGGGTGTATGCCTCACGTACAGGGCGACAGCCCCCTTCCGTATCGATTTCAAGCAGTCCACCATTACTGATGACAACTACTATGGTGCAGAACTCGCTGCAGGTACCAAGAGAACCTTTATTGCATTTAGTGGCCTGAAGCAAGGCTGGACCCCAAAGACGACGGTCTCCTGGGCGGTTACCCAGCAGATTGGCGTCCAGTTCAGTTACAAGAACACTCATGCGACTTCGACCGTCAACACCAACACGGTCGAAATAGTGAATATCGCCCTGGCCACCCTGGCCGATGACTGCGGGAACCATGCCCCGAATCTGGTCGATGGCGTTTCCGCAAACGAAGCCATGGATCTCTATGAAGGCGATACACTTCAGGTTGCTTTCAGGGATATCTTCGAAGACGCAGACTGGGACTCCTTGAACGTCACGATGGCCCTCTCTGGATATGCAACCGACCTCAAGGAAAAGGAGAGCTATTCCCTGAGCGATATCGCAATGATCAAGAGCAAGCCGAACCCGACCGGTGGCAACACGAGCGCCAAGGCTACCTTCACCGCTAAGGACCCGGCTGGTATATCTGTCACCTACACCCTCGCGCTGACCCTCATCGACCGCAAGAACGCGCCGGTGGCCGTAGACGACAACTACGAAATGAACGAGGATGATACTCTTGTGGTTTCTTCCAACGACATCATGACCAACGACTATGATGCCGATGACAACGGTTTTACGGCAACCCTCAGGGATTCAACATCCCACGGGGAACTCGTCTCGTTCAACGGATTGACGGGCAAGTTTACTTACGTGCCCGAACCCAACTTCTATGGAACGGACTCCTTCACTTATTTCATTACCGATGAAGACAGCTTGATAAGTACTCTTGCTACAGTCACCATCACGGTCAAGAACGTTAATGACCCAGCGACCCTCGCTATTAACGACTCTCTGTTCTACATAGACGATGTCGACGGTAATGAATATAAGTTTGCTGATGGCATTTCCGTGGAGGAAGATTTTACCGGATTTGACTTGCTTATTCCTACTGCGGAAATCGTCTTTACAGATCCTGACGTAGCCGATGCTAATTTTGAAGTCTTCGCGAGAAGCAAGATGGGCAAAGTCGGGACTCTCCTGAAGAAGCGTGTTGGCTATTACATGATTACCGTCTCCCCGATTGCAGATGCAAACGGAGAAGACGCCATCCAGCTGTTTATTCTTGACGGTGTGGATACTGTTGGCTTCTCTATCCCGCTTTCGATTGCCCCAGTAGCCGATAAGCCCAGGGCACTTGATGACACCTATGCGGTGGTGCAGGATTCCGAGAACAAGATTGCTGCCAATAGGGGTGTGCTCAAGAATGACGTGAACCCCGATGGCAAAACAACGCTTAAGGCTTATCTATTGTCTGGCGCCGCCGAAGGAACTGTGACCCTTGCAGAAGACGGG
>CACZII010000219.1 GCA_902781185.1 Fibrobacter succinogenes | reverse complement strand
CGAAGGCAAGGTCCGCGGCCGAAACGCCCAGGTCTATCAGCAGGCCAGGCGAGAACTGAACCTGTATCTGGCAGGTAAAATCAAGAAGTTCACCATTCCTATCAAGATCTACGGTACGGAATTTCAAACCAAGGTGCTGGAAGCCACCCGGGCTATCCCTTACGGGGAGACCCGTACCTACAAGGAAATCGCCCAGTCCATCGGCCACCCCCATGCGGAACGGTCTGTAGGCAACGCCCTCCACAGCAACCCCTTACAAGTGGTCGTTCCCTGCCACCGCGTAGTGAGCAGCGGTAAGGGAATCGGCGGATACGCCCTAGGCACCGACCTAAAGCGCAAGTTACTTTGTATGGAAAACGCTATCCAGAACGAGCTAGATCTGGAATAATCCTAGCCGATTTCAACAAGATTTTTCAGAAGCATCCAGAGTTCTTCGTAGCTCTGGACAATGTTTTCTGGCTTTAGAGGGAGCAAATTCACCGGCTTTCCAAAGCCGCAGAACAGCGTAATGCAGTCTATTCCGGCGTTGCGAGCGGCCAGAATGTCGGGCTGGTCGTCACCCACCATGACCGTTTCGGCAGGAGAGACACCCGCGGATTCCATGATTTTCAACAGACCCGCGGGGCTCGGCTTGCGTTCGGGCGTGGTGTCGCCGCAGAGCACGAACTCAAATCGGTCACGAAGGTGGAAATGTTCCAGCAGCTTGAATGTCGGGCGCTCCGGCTTGTTGGTAAGCATGGCCACGCAGGCAGTCGTATTACGCAGGAATTCGACAACTCCCGGATTCGGGAGCGTTCGTTCGGTGCAATGCTCCCAGTAAAAATCCGAATAGACCTTATGAACCATTTCAATGGTAATGCCCGTACGGACCACGTTTTCAGGGAGTGCCGCCTCCCCCATGCTCCGCTCAATCAGCTTCATAGAACCGTTCCCGATAAAGGTCCGCACACGCTGTTCGTCATGTTCCGGCAGGCCGAAATGGCGCAGCGCATAGTTCACCGCCACGGCAAGGTCGCCGAGGGTATTGAACAGCGTGCCGTCCAGGTCAAACACGACGAGGGATTTCTTTTGGAGCATAGCGCGCCCAAATGTAGAAATTTACCGCAAGAATTCCATTTCAACGAGAAAACGGTAAAAGCAAAGCGCCGACACGCCCAAGATAAACACCAGCACGATTACGAACTGCACCGGATGCTCCCGGAAACTATAATCCGCCTTGCCATACGAGAACTGCCCGCGGACAATCGCACTGATAAAAAGCGCCAAGAAGATTAAGGCTAGCAGAAGGGACATGAAATTTTGCGTTATCGGGATTTCAACAGCAATTTGTTGTTTTCCTGAAGTCCGTCGTTATCGAAACGAACGGTGGGATTCTTGCCGCTCTTGAAAGCATCTTCGCTTTCGTAGAGGGAAAGGGCCACAGAAACGCCAGGCTGCGTCGCGAGATTCGCCGCACCTGCCGGAACATCGCCGCCGAACGAGAACTGCTGCGAAGCGCCATCCTTAAACGAACCCTTGGGAATGCGGATGGTTTTGCCCAACTGCGCAATGGCCGCGCCTGTGCTGCCCACAAATTCAGCAGCCAAATACACATCGAAAAAGCAGGGCGCTACACCGGTATTCTTGACGGTAATATTCAAGGTGCTTGTGGTATCCTTGGCGCTTGCGACGCTTACCAATTCCGCTTGCGTCACCATAAAATTGTAGCCGATAACCTTGCTCATGGAATCCGCAAGGGCTTTATTGTCCTTGTAGAAATAGTAACCGCAGTCGTTGTCCTGGTCCAACACGTAGTAGGTCAGGTGCGCCGTGGTAATCGCATCCACCCAGCGTTCCGCAGTCCACTTCTGGCTACCTCCGGGAATCAGGTCGTCGTAGGTCAGCATCGTCCTGTAACCGGCGATGTTCTCGGCGATGGTCGGGAGGTTCGCATTGTACGCCCGCAGCAAGGTATCGGGCCTGCCGGGAATGCCGATGAATCCGTCGTCGCGCTTGGTAATGCCGAGGTTGAGCGCATGCGTATAGACATCGCCAAAACCGTTAGATGGCAGAACTAGCTGGGTTTTCTTGAATAGGGATGCGTAATAGTCCAGCATGTCGAACAACACCGAATTGGCAGGCATTTCGCTCCCCAATATGTGAGACGTGTGCCATTCGCCCCATTCGCCAAAGGTACGGATATCAATGTATTCTATGCGCGGATCGCCATCGTATTTTTCGGCCAGAGCCTTGGCAAAATCCTTTGCAGCCCCGATATAGACGGGATCATCCCAGACCGGAGCGTACGCATGGTATTCCGTTCCGCGCAAGTCTCGCTCTTGATAAACGAAGGCGTGTACGGCAGCACGCGCAAGGCGTAAGTCATGTTGTGCTCGGCAAGTGCGTTCAGCAGTTTTTCCAGTTCCGTCCAGTCGTAAACGCCCTTAGCCGGGTTCAACTTGTTCCACTGCTGGTAACCGGAACCGTACGAGACCAAGTCCCACGCCCTGTTGTTCAGGGAACCGTAAGGACCGTATTCGAATTCCGGAACAAACGTCCACGCGCCACCCGTCGGCACCGTGAATCCCTTGTGCGGGTTGGAAAGCGGCCCATCGAAACGCTTGAGCGTGTAAGTGATTTTTGTGGTGTCCGAGAATGTCGCAGAATCGGAGTCACCGCTGTTAGAAGATGTCATTCCGGCCAGAGCCTGTCCCGGACCTTGTTCCGGGAAGCCGGAATCACCATTTACACTGCTTGATGAGACTTCTATAGACGAACTTGACTCTTCAGCCACGCTGCTTTCGCCGCCTTCAGGGCCAGAACTACTCCCATTATCGCCACAACCAGCAAGGCAGATGCATGCAAAAAAGGCGAATACTACTAAAAATTTTGAATCTTGATGCATAGTCCACCCCTTCTTTATTTGGACTGTGACGAAGAAGACCTCTCCGTATTCTCGTAAAACCTAACCGGAAAAGTCAGAACAGTCTCGCCAGATTTCACTTTCGGAAATTTCCAACGGCTGACAGCCTTCTTGATTTCTTCGTTAAATTCAGTGTAATCTGTTGTTGAAGAAATAATCTGGATGTCTTTAATCGAACCATCTGCAACAATTGTCAACCTGAAAACAATCTCACCATCAAAGTGTTTATCAGGATTTTTCATTAAATACTTGATACTGTATATATGGCGTAACCCAGGAGTGTAAGATGCTAATACATTAAAAACAGATTCTTTGTCCAGCGAACTTTCTTCGGCTACTTGTATTTTTTCCCTATCCGGAAATTCAACAAGACCTTTCGAATTAGGAGGCTTTTTTGCTGACGCATTGGCGAACACCATAGAATCCGCCACATAAACGCCATAAAGAGCAGTCACTCCTGAGTCAATCAGTCTACCGGTATCCCTTAGGGAATCTAATCTCCGCTTTTCCTTTTTCTCAAGGAGATTGCCATCGGGTTTTCCGTCAAAAAACTTTTTCGTGTCCCAGGGGTGAACCAATTTGGGATTATCCTGCTTGGCAGAACCATCATTCCTTTCGGAATCGTCACAACCAGCCCACAGCGCCGCTGCGGCCATCAGAACAAACTCCCCAAGGTATTTGCGTAAGAACTTCGCCATACTTTTTCAATCATTTTTTATTTGCTAAAAGTTTAACTAAAGGAACACATCCCGTTTTTCACTTTTTTACTCACTCATCATATCCGCGATAGACCACATAAATAGTGAAATCATCCTCACCATCTGGGCCCTGCTTATCCAGATAGTTTATCGTATGCCAAGGGTGTCGAATTTGACGCAAGAGGTCCATGTAGGACATACCCTTGTCTTCTTGTGGGAAAGAGTCCTTCACGGACTCTTTCCATTGAGAAAGCGAATACAGATTTGAAAGTGTTAACCGGCCTTCTGCATGATCACACTCAATTTTATAGCAAGGTTTTTGAATCACGTAAGCATTCGGTACACTGATTATACCTCGTTCCACATTATGCGTTGGACATAAGCTAGAATCCACCATCGGATAGAAATGCCCTAATGTATCAAAGCAATAGAATACGGAATCCGTTCGAGTGAATGAATAAAAGAGACAACTTTCATCCCTAGCCACAACAAAAGCCTTCGGTAACTTAGCTTTATCAAATGTGGTATCATGGCTATAGGCGGTCAAGGATGTATTGGGAGGAAGGTTAAAGATAAAGGAATCCCCATGGAGTTCATATATATTAACATAGGGAGAGAGGTCTATATCGAAGGATTTTTCCTTGTATTCTCGATCCACAAGAGCAAAGCGCAGGTGGTTGTCTTTACCGAGAGGAATTTCTGCATGATAACCTAGAACCCTTCCATTTACAGCGACTTCTAAATCCGACGGCTCCTCGTATTTACTTTTTTGAGGCAGGTGATGGAGCGTCTCGTCATCACCATACTTGATACTATCGACACAAAAGGTGCTGAGTTCCGAGGACTTTTCGTCGGGAAGGTAGGCGCAATCAACCGTATAAAGCCATGCTACACGCAATGAATCATCTGCATGCAATTCAACAGCAAATGATGTTGGACGATGACGGACTTCTGTAGAGGGCAGACACTCGTGCGTATCACAGTAACCATCTTCTGGCTCAAGACAGCCAATCAACCCCAAACTAAGGCACAACAATAAAAAACAAGTAAAGCGAGCCATACAATTTTTAAACCGAGAAAAAAGTTTTGCAATAACTTAAGTATAGCAAAAATATTTTTCTAAATTTACCCGCATGAAAAAATACCACTTGGCCACATACGGCTGCCAGATGAACGAGTACGACTCGGCGATGATTGCCCAGGAGCTCGACATGTGCGGATGCGTCGAGACGAGCAACCAGGAAGAAGCCGACTTCGTCATCGTGAACACCTGCAGCGTACGCGAAAAGGCCGAGGAAACCGCCATCGCGAATATCAGCAAGCTCAAGTACCTGAAGCGAATAAACCCCGACGTGAAGGTAGTGGTATGCGGCTGCATGGCAAAGAACCGTGGACCGGAACTTTTGAAGCGTTTGCCCAACGTGAGCTACATCGTAGGTCCGGACCAGTACAAGAAAATTCCGGAACTGCTGCTGGG
>CACZII010000218.1 GCA_902781185.1 Fibrobacter succinogenes | reverse complement strand
ATTCCGGGGTGTTTTTGTTGTACGCTCTTTAGGACTACTGACCCAAGTACTTACGGCCTACACCGTATTCGTCCTTGTATTCCACGTAGTCAGGCACGAAACCCTTGCCGAAGCTGAAGCTCACGTTCAGAGAGCACTGGAATTCGTTCATCAGCTTGCCCTTCTGGCCCGGCTTAATCTTCTGCTGTTTCTTTTCAATCTTCTCGTCACCCTTCTTGCCTACCAGGACTTCGGCTTCGCACCAGCCACCAGTAGCCTTGGCAACCACTTCCTGACCGTCGGTAGAGACCAGCTTGATCTTGGAGGGGTCAAGTTCGGTGTTGTTGCCGGTAGAGGCCCAGAACTGGAGTTCGCCGCTGAGGGAGCCCGGAGCGATCTTGATGGTGGGGAACGCCATGACATAGCCCCACTTGTCGATACGACGGTTCACCGGTTCGCCAATCTGTTCACCGAAGATGAGGAAGTAACCACGGGTACCAAGACGGCTCTTGTTCAGGGCAGCCTTGACTTCGGAATTCTCGGGAGCCATTTCGGCAATCTTCATAATCTGGTATTCGCAAACCACCGGGTCAGATTCGCTCTTGGCATCGGCGAGGTTCTTGGCCACGTAGGCGTTTTCGGCTTCGGTACGGATGGCCTTCACAGCACCTTCGGCCACGTTACGGGCCTTGGCGGTAGCAAGGGCGGTATCGATCTTGGCGAAGGCGTTGATGACCGTGTTGTAGTCCACACCTTCCTGGGCAGCCTGCTGCTTACCCACGTTGGCAAGGGTGGTCACATATTCTTCGACAACCACGTCTTCCTTGACTTCGGGCATGTTCACAGAAGCCTTTTCAAAGTAACCGTTGATAAGGTCGCTATTCAGGTCCTTCTTGGCTTCGATCTCTGCGGCACGAACCAGGGCCAGAGTGAAGTTATCGTAGAACTCGCTGGACATGCTGCCCTTTTTCTTGGCTTCCAGGTAAGAGTTGATGGCGTTGCGGAAACGACCTTCCTTGAGGTGTTCGTCACCGCGCTTTTCGTTGGTGCCCTTGCAACCAACCATGGAAAAAGCCACGGAGGCAGCCAATGCAGCGATTAACAATTTCTTCATTTTTTTAGATCCTCGAAGATTAAGTTCAAAAAGAAACCTTTTATCCGAAAAAATGGGACTTAGGGCTTTCAAATCATAATTTAATTAAATAAATTTGGCCTATTACTGTCACAGACAGTAAAATTTTCTTAAAGAAGGGGCAAAATTAATGGAAATCCTAGTGGTAAGTCCAGAGGCCGGAAACTGGCGGACGCTGAGTCCTCTGGCCACTGCTGTGAACAGGATGACCTACGCCTTTGCCCGCGCGGGGGCCAACGCCCTGACCTGCTCCCCCTTCTACAAGCCCCTGCTAGAAAACCTGGAAGGTTATAGTTGCGTATTCAGCGGCACCGAGAAGCTCCACGGCAAGCCCTACGAAATCTGGAAATCCCCGGACGACCCCTTCCACACCTACATCTACAACGAAGATTACTTTGGCAGGCCCGATATCTACGGTCCTCCAGGGGACCTCCCCTACGGGGACAACCACCTGCGGTTCGCCTTTTTAGCCTCTGCCGCCCTGGACTACGCCAAGGAGACCGGTTTCAAGTGCCAGGCAATCCTGGGTCATGAATGGGGCGGTGCCCTGGCCGGAGCCCTAATCCACACCGTTTACCAAGAAGCCTTTGGCCAGGTCCCCTTCTTCTTCACCGTCCACAACATCACCTACGATTTTCACGTCTCCTCCAGCGAAATCGAGAAGATTGGCCTGCCCAGGCAAGACTTCAACATGGACGGCTACGAATTCTGGGGCAAGGTAAGCCTGCTTAAGGCAGGCATCTGCTACGCCCACAAGGTGCTTTTCCCCTCCTCCGGTTACCGGGACGCCATGATTAACTCAAACCTCCCAGGCGGACTCAGCGGCTTCTTGATCCACAACCAGGACAAGCTTATGGGAGTCCAGTTCGGGGTCAGTTACCAGGTCTGGGACTTCAACAGCAAGGACAAGCTGCCCATCAAGCAGGCCAAGAAAAAGGCCCGTGCCAAACTGGAGGGTATACTGGGGTGCGAGGTCGGGAACAGGCCTGTCCTGTACGCCCACCTGGATTCCGAGGCCGGCAACACCTCTGAAACCCTGGCCACTATCCTTTCAGATATCGCTAAGCAGGATATCTTTATCGTGGTGGGTATCGCTCCCGACGACCCGGAATGGAACTACTACCAGGACGTTTCCAAGCAGTACCCGGGAATCATGGCGGTTAGGCCTATCGAGACCAAGAGCGCCAGCGCCCTAAGAGACGTACTTGCCGGTGCCGACATCCTGTTTGCGGCCAACCTGAGAGAGCCGTCCACCTCCATCATTCTAAAAGCCCTTGCCACAGGAACGCTCCCCCTTACCGGACGTAACGTGGGAGTGGCCACCATGCTGGACGACTATGCCCCGGAAACTTCGGGCTGTGCCAACGCCTTCTTGGTGGATGACGCCAACGCTCCCCACCAGATGCTTCGCAGGCTGAAAGACGCCCTGCATGTTTACTACGAAGAAAGCGCCGACTGGGACAAGGCGGTGATAAACGCCTACAGCGGGTTCCACTACGAGTGGGACAGGACCATCGGAAAATATTTACTAATTTTGGGCGAACTGCGGACTATCAACCCAGCCCCGAAAAATTTTCAGAAAGTACTCCATTGGAAGCCCGAAGGCAAAAGCCTCCGGGCCTTTTTCATCAGTAAAATCAAGGCTTCCGGCGCGATTTGGACTGTCTGTCGCGGTTCTCCGTCGCTTGTAATGGTTTTTCCCGAAAGACGGGAGAAACCGCCAAAAATCGGGTATGATGTGAGACATTTGTGAGCTTTTTGTGAGCCGACTTTTAGGCAAATTTTAGTAGATTTGTTTGTATGAAAAGCTACAGCATATCGCAGCGGTACAAGTACCGCGGCAACCTTACATGGTACGGGAGAATCGCGGAGGATGGCGAGTTCTCCTACATCAGTCTTAAAACCAAGCGCAAGAGCGACGCACAGGAATGGCTGAACATGATGAACGCGGCCAGGTTCATGCCCGAGGAAATCCGCCGCAAGCTCATGCCGAAGGACAGGGGCTTCGACGAGGCGCTCCCGAAGTTCCTGGATTCCGTCGCGGCGTCCAAGGGCGACGACTCCAAGACCCACCTCGCTTACAAGTACCGACTCAAAACATTCAGGGAATGGCTTGACGCAAACGGCATCAAGACGCTCATGCGCTTCGATGCCGAACAGGCGACGAACTGGGCGGTGTGGCTGTCCGAAAGGTACGCTCCCAAGTCCCAGCACGAAATGGTTCGCTGCACAAGCCAGTTCTGCCAGTGGGCGGCTAAGATTTACGACCTGGGCGACTACAACCCGTTCCGCGACGTGGCGTTCCCCAAGGTTCCGAAACGCGCCAAGGCGTTCTGGACTCCCGA
>CACZII010000217.1 GCA_902781185.1 Fibrobacter succinogenes | reverse complement strand
TTCCACCAGACCATGCCCCGCAAGGCATTCCTCTACGGCATCCCCTACAAGTTCTACGAAGAAGACAAGATCCGCCGCTACGGCGCCCACGGCACAAGCCACCGCTTCGTGACCGGCGAAGCCGCCAAGATCCTTGGCAAGAAGCCCGAAGAAGTCTGCCTCATCACGGCCCACCTCGGTAACGGTTCCAGCTGCTCCGCCATTCTGAACGGCCAGTGCGTAGACACCACCATGGGCTTCACCCCGCTGGAAGGCCTCATCATGGGTACCCGCTCCGGAAGCATCGACCCTGCCATCCTCTTCTTCATCAGCAAAAAATACGGCTACGACATCGACCGCCTTGACAAGCTGGTAAACAAGGAATCCGGCCTTCTCGGTCTCTCCGGTCTCTCTAACGACATGCGCACCCTGACCCAGGCCGCAAGCGAAGGCCACATCGGCGCCCAGATTGCTCTCGAAACCTTCGCCTACAGGCTCACCCGCGAAATCGGCGGCATCGCCATGGCACTCCCGCGCATCGACGCGCTGGTGTTCACCGGCGGTATCGGCGAGAACAGCAAGCTTGTCCGCAAGATGGCCATGGACAACCTGAAAATTCTCGGCTACCAGATCGACGAAGAACGCAACGAGAAGAACGGCAAGGAATCCGGCCACATCATTAGCAAGGACGGCACCCCCACCGCCATGGTGGTCGCCACCAACGAAGAACTGCTGATTGCTTTGGATACCGAAGCTCTGGTAAAGTGACACTCACTTTGTGAGTGTCATCCTGAACGGAATGCCGCAAGGCATGAAGTCAAAGGATCTCCACATTTAACAAGAAAGGCTCCGCTTAGCGGAGCCTCTTTTTTTTTAAAAAGATCCCCGACCAAGTCGGGGATGACAATTGCAGGTTATTTAATCGTCCAGGTCTGCTTGTTCACTTGCAGGATCTTGCGGCCCTGCACCTGAGCAGCAGCGGCGCGTACCTGAGCCTCAGACACCGGCAGCTTAGCCTTCCACATCACACGGCCCTGCATATCGAAGAGTGCCACGGCGCCGCGGTTTGCAAGGATTGCGTTCTGCCAAGTAGCCTTCGGAGCGGCAGCAACCACCGGCTTAATCGAAGCAGGAGGAGCATCCGTTGCAAACACGATAAAAGTCATAGCGGTTTCTGTTAACGAATCCGAGACAACGACCTTTATATACAGCTTTGCCCCCGGTTCAAGTACAACGCCATCTAATGAAGACAAGACTAGGTTATCGCCATCCATGGCCATCGAAATGGAGGCATCAGCACCACCTATTGCAGACACATCGTACTTGAGCTCTTCGCCATCGGGGTCAGAAACCCACTTCTTAAGATCAAAAGCCTTAGTCCAAACAGGCTCTGTCCCCACGAATAAAGAATCAAGGTATTTAACAAAAACCGGCCTATCATTTACACAGGCAATCTTTGCAGGAATTGCAAGTTCTCTCTTTGCACCCTTGGAATCTGCAGCGACCACGATAACTTCCGCATCACCGCAAGCATCTTTCACCGCCCTGATCTGCAAGACTCCCGATACCATGGTGGGAGCCAACAGGCTATCGTCTGTACGAGCGGTAAACGTCAGAGTTGTATCCTCATCATCGGTAAACCAGCTCTTTATTTCTGCGGCCGTATACTTTTTCACTCCAGAAAAATCTTCAGTCAGGGCAGAAAGGCGGTTACCTACGGTATCCGCAACGCCGGCCACTATCTGCGGAGGCAGATTCTTGTGTTCAACCCCCGTCTTCTGCAAGGGTCACAGTTCCTTCGGCGGCGCCAGACAATAGATAAGCCTTAAGCGTTGTTTTGCCATCGGGGTTCACGTCATTCTTGAGCACGCCCCTATTGGCAGCAATCTTGTTCACGGAATCCTGCACCACTGTATAGGAGTCATCAACAGCTCTGGGCTTGTCGGCTATCGGGTTAACCTTCACAAAGAACCACACGCGAGCGGTATCCCCATTATCGTTAGCAAACAACGTCACCTTGGCAACACCATTTGCATCCTCAATAGCATCCACTTCAATGAAATAATTATCGTTATATTCACGGACATCAACACTTACAACTCCGCTAGACATTGCCTTCACCTGCAACGACGCGGCGTTCAAATCAGGATCGCTAAAGACTACATTGGCCGTTGGAATTTTCACCGTAAACAAATTGAAGTCTTCCTCGACTTCCAGGGTATCCTTCATCAACTTATATTCTATGGAGTCTACCTCGAACACAGAATCCACAACCACCACCTGAATGGGGTCATCCACATTCGTAACAGAAATAGTCACCGTAGCCACATTACTGGTTTTGACGGCATAGCTTCCATCGGCACGGGGTTTTTCAGTCAACTGGTACGTAAAGTGATCTTCGCCAAAGAAATCATGTTCCGGTATATAGGTAAACTTACCATTTTCCACATCAAAATACAGCGTTCCATGGCTAACGTCCGAAACACGCGAGGGCACAAACGCATCGCCATCAGCATCATAGTCATTTTCAATCACAAAATTCTTTAACGTTACCGTCAAAGTCTTTTCTTCCTGAGTCGTATAGCTATCATCAACAGCCACCGGTGCATTTTCACCATCAATGGTTTCAACAGTGAATTCGTAGGTTGCCGACTTCATCGTGGGGTCGATAGCGGTGACCGTCACCGTTGCCGTTCCGGCGGGATTGGAACCTGTAGTAAGATTGAGGATGCCGTTTTTTGCATAGAGTGAGTCCACCAGCTTGACGGCATCCCTAGTGGAACTTGCACCGAGCCGAATATCGACGGTGTAAGTCAGGTTGTCGTCATCTTCGTCCGTAAACACCTCGTTGAGGTCAAGGGTCAGGACCTTACCTTCGTCCAATGTATTGGCGTCGCCGTTCGCATATCCGTCACTTAACATCGGGGCGTGCTGCGAGCAGGAACTGCCTAGAGATAGTCCGTAGAGAGTGATGGTGTTCTTCGCGGCACCTGTTTCTTTAGCGATAGACTGTTTGTAGGCAAACTGGACCGATTGCTGGTTGTCAACATCAAAATTGACTGCCGTTCCCCAGGTCGAGTCCTGCGCTAAATCCGTGAAAGCGATGAAGAGCGTGTCCTTTGCGGTCTTGGCGGGAAGTCTGATGCCGTGGTAGTTAAAGTCCTTAACCGAGGGCTGCTTGAATTCAACCTGTACGGGTTGTGTTGCGGAATAAGTCACACAAATGCCTGCGTAATCAGCAAGCGAGATTGTTCCGTTGCTCGTCTTGGACCAGTTAAATCCGAGCCCTGCGGAGCTACTCACATTTGAGGTACTCACGCTTGCAACAAGGACTTTGCTCTTATCAGTCCCTGTAGTCAGGGTTGCAGTAGCGCCGTTTGCATTTGCCGCCCCCTTCTCTGGGTATGAATACCATACGGCAGGGGCGACTGTGCCATTGCCGTCTTCGTTATTCCAAACCGTTGCAGAAGCCGCAAAAGCGGAACTTGCGAGGATGCCAAAGGCGCCCATAACCGAAATCATCTTCTTTATCATATTTGACCTCTTATGATTTCCCATCTGGGCCAAAATGTAATAAAAAAATACGATTGTGATGTAAATCACACCCCAAACAGCCTATCCTAGAGCGTCCAATTCCTCAAAACGCTCATAGGCGCGTTCCAGGGCAGCCTCCCGCTCGCCAATTTCCCCCTGCAGCTCCACAATCCGGGCCGCATTGGTGTACACCTCGGGCTTCGAAAGTTCCGTCTGGCGCTGGGCGATTTCCGCTTCCAGAGTCTCGATTTTTTCAGGCAGGGCGGCGTATTCCCGCTCCTCGTTGTAACTGCGCTTTTTCTTTTTTGGCGCCTCGGCAGGGGTAGCTCTCGCAGCGACGGAGCCCTGCTGGCCTCGAGCCTGTTCCCTTTCGGCCAAGGCACGGGCTGCGCTGACGGCTTCCTTTTCCCGCATTTTTCGGTTGGCCTCGTAGTCGCTGTAACCGCCCACCGCTTCAAAGACATTTCCGTTTTCTTCAATGGCCAATATTTCCGTAGCTACCGAATCCAAAAACGCCCGGTCGTGACTTACCGTCAAAACCGTTCCCTTGTAGTCCGCAATCAAATCTGCCAGAAGGTCCAGGGTTTCCATGTCCAAATCGTTGGTAGGCTCGTCCAGCACCAGCACATTGCTGGGGTGGCTAAAGAGGCAGGCCAACAGCAGACGATTCCGCTCGCCACCCGAAAGAGCACTGATAGGCCCCCGGGCCCTATCCGCCGAGAACAAGAAGTCTTGCAGATAGCTCAGCACATGGCGTTTCACACCGTTCAGGGTGATGTAGGCCTGGCCGTCGCCGATGTTTTCCACCAAGGACTTGTCTTCCCGAAGCCTGGTCCGCATCTGGTCAAAGTAGGCCACCTGCAGGTTCGTCCCCAGCCGAACCGTTCCGCTTTCCGGAGCAAGCTCTCCCAGAATCAGGCGCAAGAGCGTGGTCTTTCCCGAACCGAGCCGCCCTCTCCTCCCGCATTTTGATAAGCGCTCTTACACGGCCCTCGTTACGGGTGCGGCGGGCCTGGATTCCCTTCCGAATCCAGACTTCTTCTTCGGCAAGCTTTTTATCGAAAAGGGCGTTGGTCTTTTCCTCTTCGGCCAAAGCCTGATCCCTAAATTGCACAAACTTGTCGTAAGGGAAATCCCAGCAGCGCACGCGGCCCCGGTCCAAGTCAAAAATGCGATTCGCCACCCGCCTTACAAAAGCCCGGTCATGACTCACGAAAAGCAGGGCACAATTCAGCCGGGTCACAATTCCTTCCAGCCACTGTATGGCGGGAATGTCCAGATGGTTGGTGGGTTCGTCCAGCAAAAGCAGGTCCGGGTCCTCCGCGAGGGCCCGTGCAAAGAGCACGCGACGCTTTTGCCCGCCAGAAAGGCTGTCGAACAACGCGTCGGCATCAATGCCCGTCTTGCCGAGAACCGCCTCGGCGTGGGCATTATGCAGGCCCTCGCCCGTGCGGTCCGTGCCCGAGCCTAAAAGCGGTTTCATCACCACGTCCCGCACAGTCCCTTCCATGTGGGCGGGAATTTCCTGAATCATTCGGGAAATCCGCAAGCCGGACTTCTTGATGACCTCGCCGGACTGCAAATCCATTTCATCCGTAAGCACCTTCAGCAAGGTGCTCTTG
>CACZII010000216.1 GCA_902781185.1 Fibrobacter succinogenes | reverse complement strand
CAGGTCCGTCAGGTGGCTCCCAGCGATGCCACGGTGCTGATCCGCGGCGGGAGCGGAACGGGTAAGGAAATGATTGCCCGTGCCATTGTGAATTTGTCTGCAAGAAAGGACAAGCCCTTCATCACCCTGAACTGCGCCGCTCTCCCCGAGAACCTGGTGGAAAGCGAACTGTTCGGTCACGAGAAGGGGGCGTTTACGGGGGCGGTGAACCGCCGTATCGGACGTGCCGAGGCTGCCAATGGCGGCACGCTTTTCCTGGACGAAATTGGTGATCTCACCATGCAGACTCAGGTCAAGCTTCTGCGTTTCTTGCAGGAACGCACTTTCAGCCGTGTAGGCAGCAACGAGGAACTTCATTCCGACGTGCGCTTCTTGGCGGCCACAAGTCGTAACCTTGAAGAGCTCATCGCTCAGGGCAAGTTCCGCGAAGACCTTTTCTATCGTCTGAACATTTTCCCCATCGCCATGCCCGACTTGGCCAAGCGCAAGTCCGACATTATCTTGCTTGCGGAGCATTTCATCGAGAAGATGAACCTTCGTTACGCGAAGAAGGTGGTTCGCCTTTCGACGACGGCCATCAACCTGCTCATGAGCTATCACTGGCCGGGTAATGTACGCGAGCTGGAAAACTGCATGGAACGTGCGGTACTCACCGCTAGCGACGACTGTATCCACAGCTACAACTTGCCGCCTTCGTTGCAGACTAGCCTCAGCACGGGCCAGTCGGCGGGATCGGCCAATACCAAGATTGCGCCCCTCGACGTGATGCTGAACAATTACGAACGTGAAATCATCACCGAGGCCATCAAGCGTAACAACGGAAACCTTTCCGCTGCGGGCCGCGACCTGGGCGTATCGCCCCGTATGATGAACTACCGCATGAACAAGCTCGGCATCAAATCGAAGTAAGACTTCATTCTTAATACACGGAGGGGGAGGAATCCCCCTCGCTTCAGCCTTGCCCTGTTGCTACATTCAGGACTATGCCCTTTACGTCATCCTGGACGCTGGAGCCGAAGGCGATAGGGGACGGGATCCATACATTCTATGTCAACACAGACAAGGGCAAGTCTTTCGCTACCCCCACTGCGGGGAGTTCCCCGCAACGCCCCCAACATATTTTATATCGTTTGTAAATTTTAATACGAAAAATCCCACGGGATTTCTCCCGCGGGATTTCTTTTGTTCATGGAGTAATGGTTACATGTTGCTGAAGATTTGGAATCCGCTGTAGGCTTCTTGACCATGTTCGCTTTGGTCGAGGCCGCGGAGTTCTTGTCTTTCGGTAACGCGGAGGCCGATGGTCTTCTTGATGGCGAAGAAGATGAGGCTTGCGGCGGCGAAGCAGGGCACTGCGTAGGCCAGCACACCGACAGCCTGTGTTCCGAGGGTGTAGTCGCCAGTCATGTCGAAGATACCCACAGCCAGGGTTCCCCACACGCCGTTCACCAGGTGAACAGAGAGGGCACCAACAGGGTCATCCAAGTGCAGACGGTCGAACATGAACACTGCACCCACAACCAGTACGCCAGCGATAGCACCGATAATCCAAGAGGAGAGCGGTGTTACCACGTCGGCACCGGCGGTGATGGCCACGAGACCGGCAAGGCAGCCGTTCAAGGCCATGGTGGCGTCGGGCTTCTTCGAGACGATCCAGCTCGTGAGCGTGGCGGTAATGATACCGGCAACAGCGGCGAGGTTGGTGGTCACGAGAATCCAGCTAGTAGCCTTCGGGTCGCCAGAGAGAGCAGAACCGGCGTTGAATCCCCACCATCCGAACCACAGCATAAACACACCGATGGTAGCGAGCGGAATGTTGTGTGCCGGAATGGCATGCACCTTGCCGCCAACATACTTGCCGATACGGGGTCCGAGAATCATCACGCCAGCGAGAGCTGCCCAGCCACCCACGGAGTGAACCAGCGTAGAACCGGCCAAGTCATGGAAACCGTGTGCACCGAGGGTAGAAAGCCAGCCGCCGCCCCATGTCCAGCTACCCACGATGGGGTAGACAAAGGCTACGTAGATGACTGTGAAGATAAGGAAGGAGTGGAGCTTTACACGTTCAGCGACGGCACCCGAAACGATGGTCGCGGCGGTTGCTGCAAACATAGCCTGGAAAAGCCAGTCGGAAAACAGGGTGAAGTGGCCGTTGTAGGCAGCGGTGAAGCTGTCCGGGTTAGCCCAATCGCCGATACCCAGGCCCGCGAATCCGAGAATCCCGTTGAAGGTTCCCGGATACATCAGACCAAAGCCCAGCAGGGCGTACATGGTGATGCCGATGGCGGGGACCGCGATGTTCTTGAAGGCCACGTTGGCCGAGCACTTAGCCCGCACAAGGCCCGCTTCCACGCAGGCAAAGCCGAGACCCATGATAAACACCAGCATGGCGCTAATCATGATCCAGATGTTTTCTGTCATAAAGATGGCGTCGCTGACAGGTACGACTTGTGTTACTTCGTTCATTGTGAAATCCTTTTTCGTTGAAGATTAACCGATTGCTTCCGGTCCCGTTTCGCCGGTGCGTATACGGATGCACTGTTCGAGGGAGGTGACGAAAATCTTGCCGTCACCGATTTCGCCGGAGCGTGCACCCTTGATGATGGCGTCAATGCAGGGCTGCACGAATTCGTCGTTTACCGCGATCTTGAGACAAATCTTCTTGAGCAAATTCACCTCGGTTACGACGCCGCGGAAGCGCTGGTTATAGCCCTTCTGCTGGCCGCAGCCGAGCACGTTGGTAACTGACATCTTGAAAATGTTGTTTTCGTAAAGCGCTTGCTTCACGAGATTGAGTCGTTCGGGTTGGATATAAGCCGTAACGAGTTTCATG
>CACZII010000215.1 GCA_902781185.1 Fibrobacter succinogenes | reverse complement strand
GGCAACGGACGACTTGGCTCAGGATTCTATCATGGGGAGCCGTACCGCTATCGGTGACGGTCTTATGAATGCTCTGGCCCGTCTACAAAAATCCGAGGCCAAGTCTCGTGTGGTAGTGCTTTTGACCGACGGCAAGGACAACGCCAGCGTCATCTCTCCGGTCCGTGCTGCCGATGTGGCCCAGTCCTTGGGCGTGAAGGTTTATACGGTAGGCGTGGGCAAGCGCAAGGGCAAGATTCTGTCATTTCAGCAGAACCCCTGGACAGGTGAAATCTCTTGGGGCGAGCGTGACATCACCCCCGAAGAAGGCATAGACGAGAATACCCTCAAGGCTGTTGCCCAGAAGACAGGCGGCAAGTTCTACCGGGCCGAAAATAAGGAACAGCTGGAAGATATCTACTCGGAAATCGACCAGTTGGAAAAGAGCGAAATTGAGACGGTGGCTTACGCCCGTTATGCCGAAAAATTCTACCCCTGGTTGTTAATCGGTGGAATTGATTCTCGCTAATACCCGCTTCGTGCGGATTCCCTAGCCTCTAGGGTCAAGACTCTATTCTTCTTCTCTGGCCTTGGGCTTGTAGCAGTTGCCTGAACATCCGTCAATTAGCTCATCGACGGTTCTTGTGGTGGGCGTGCCAAATTCAGACCAGTAGATGGAGAAGGTGATGGGCCACGTGCCCTGGGCAAGCTCTTCGCTAGTGGCGCTGGTGGCAATCAGCCTGTTCAATAGGGTTTCAAGTTCAGAAAGGCTGGTACATTCGGTAACAATGGCGAATGCAGACTTGTTCAGGTGGGCGATAAAGGACCCGCGGTTGATGCATTGACGCCGCAGGAATGTGGCCATTTTTTGCAAGGCCTCCATAGCGGCCGCTTTCCCATGTTTTTTTCGCATGGCCATGAAGTTATCAATCTCAATCTTGACGAAGAACAGTCTCTTGGCTGGGTTCTGGTTCTGTGTGATGCTATCCAGATAAGAGGCCAGCTTGTTTGCGTTGTTGAGTCCGGTTACAGAATTGGACGTGATCCGGCGCTCCTTGTAGAAATAGAAGATGAAAAGGATGACGACAACGAAAGAGGGCGAGGTGATGGGCATCTCGTAAAACTTGGCCTGCAAAATGAGCGATAGCAGCGGGAGTGCCATTACGAATGTGATAAGGTATAGCTTCTGCCGAATGAACCGGTTTGTGCATTTGCGGGCTTTGGCTAGACAAATAAGTGAAGCCGAAACGATGTAAAGGATTGTGAGTACGTTCAGCAAAACCCATACGAGGGGTTTCATGTCTAGGGGTTCAACGGAAATATTTGTGAATGTGTCTACAATAGCGATTACGCTGACAATGATGCTGGGCAGAATGATGGGGATGAACCATTTGCGGAGGTTGTAGGCGCTCGCGGATGTGGTGAAAAATACTGCAAGGAACCAGGAACATCCCATACAAATGCAGGTGATGATTTTAAGGCAGTTGATAATCTTGATTACTGGGATATTTGTGGTAGGGATGCATTGACCTGTGGAATTGAGAAGGCAGAATAGGATAGAACAATCTACAAGCCGGCGGAAGGCACTGATGGCCCTATCCTGGATGGCGTACTCCGAAATGCCGAATCGAACTATCAAGAGCGCGGCGACGCTGATGATATCTATCTCTAGAATAAAGGGATTGATTTCCATAGATTTGCCCTATAACCCAATAAGTAAAATATATCTTTTTTTTAACAACAATGACGCTTTTCTGTAAAAAATCGAAAAATCCCTTTTTTTGGGGCCAAAAATACAAAAAAATGGGCAAAAAAACGGGTTTTTTGTATATTCTGGGTGTTGTGGGGGTGTTTCCCCCGGATTAGTCTTTTTTGGAGTCTTTTCATGCGATTTGCGGAACCGAGCTTTTTGTGGGGCCTTTTCACCCTGCCCTTGTTCGCGCTCTTGTTCTATTACGCCTTTTACCGCCGTAAGAAGCTGGCGGAGCGTTTTGTTTCCCTTTCCATGTTGCCCAAGCTTGCTACTAGCGTTTCTCCTTGGCGTAGGCTTGCCAAGGTACTTTTGCTGTTGCTGGCTATAGCCTTTTTATTCGTTGCACTTGCAAGACCCCAGTGGGGCCACAAGTTAGAGCATGTGGAACGGCGGGGTCTGGATCTGGTGCTCTTGCAAGATGTTTCCCTATCCATGCTTGCCGAAGATATTAAGCCCAACCGCCTGATTCGCAGCCGTCATGAAATTTCCTCTTTCCTGGAATCCCTGACAGGGGACCGCGTGGGCCTGGTGGCGTTCAGCGGTGAGGCCCAGGTGATGGTGCCCTTGACTCTGGACTACGGTACCGTGCAGATGATGCTCCGTGAGATGGAGCCGGGCTGGCTTATGCCGGGAACTAATCTGGAGAAGGCCATCCGCAAGGGGATGGACCTGTTCAAGAATTCCGGTGGGGCGGGCAAGTATTCGGTGATGGTTCTCATGAGCGACGGTGAAGAGCTTGAGGATGCCGCCGTCAATGCGGCGAAGGAAGCCGCCGAGATGGGAATCCGCATCTACACGGTGGGTATCGGCTCCCGCGAAGGAGTTCCCATCCCTGTCAAGACCAAGAACGGCGAAGTGGCCTACAAAAAGGACATGCAGGGGAACATCGTGACCACCCGCCTAGAAGACGGGACCCTGCAAGAAATCGCCAGCGTTACGGGAGGCTTGTATTTTTACGCCAGCCCCGGCGAGTTCCAGCTGCAGAAGGTGCTGACCGAAATCGCGACCCTCGAAAAGAAGGATCAGGCCAGCGACCGTTTTGAGAACTATCAGGATAGATACCAGCTGTTCCTTGGGATTGCGGCTCTGTTGTTCTTGATCGAGGCCGTGGTGTCTGAACGTGGGCGCCGTCGCAAGCAGGTGGCAGGAAGGTTCAGTTAAAAACCGGGTACAAAAAAAGCCTTTCGGGTGGGTATGTCTCTCTTGGAGACGGGCGGCGCTCCATGGGAGGCCGAACTTAAGATCCACCGGAAAGGCTATGAGTATAATATACAATCAAAAACGACGATAATCCAAATAATTTTGAAAAACCTTAGTCCAATTTGGAATGGGGGTTTAGCTATATTGTCCGGTGATGAAGAAGATTGACGTGAAAATAGCTTCGCTGTCTATTGGTTGCCTTGTTTTAGCGGCAATTCAGGCCTGTTCCAGTGCGCCGGCTCCGGCTGTAGAAAAGACTCCTGCGGCTGTTTGAACAGTCTGCTGCGGCCCCTGCGTCGTCTAGCGTTCCTGCCAGTTACAAGGACATCCAGTTTCCGGAATACAAGTACGTGGCGCCTTACCCCAAGGACTACCGGGTAGAGATTGCCGATGGTATTTCTGGCTATATCGTGAGCGACCGTCGCTTGCCTCTGGTAAACTTTACGGTGTATTTTGAGAACCCTCGTGTTCCGGCATCTATCAAGGACGAGGCTGCTTTTGAAATGCTGGGCTCCATGCTTAGGCGTGGTGGCGGTGGTGGAATTTCCCCCGCGGTTCTGGAAGACTCCCTGGAGTTCATCAGCGCAGGCGTAGGTTCTGCTGCTGGTATCTGGACGGCCTCTTTTGACATAGACTGCCTGACCAAGGATTTTGTTTCGGTGCTGGAGCTGACCAAGAAGGTGCTGCTTGCACCCGCCTTTGAC
>CACZII010000214.1 GCA_902781185.1 Fibrobacter succinogenes | reverse complement strand
AATGCGGAAGTTGATGTAAGTGCGAGCCTTTTCATTGCAGGCGCCATTTGCATCACAGAAATCAATCACAAGGCGGTAGCTACCCGGAGCAAGGCCGTTAATCTTTTCAGTATTTACCTTGGGGCTAAACTGGTTAGAAAGGTCAATACCACCATACTGCCAACCAGCCTTACCCGATTCCAGGGTAGCAACTTCCACACCAGCACGGGTGGTAATCCTGTATTTCAGGTTACCGAACGCGGCAATTTCCGCACCACAAGCATGGATAGTTCCATCGCCACCGCCGGCCTGGCCCAAAGCCACAGAGGCACAAGAACCATCGCCGCTCTGGTCATAGCAAATGCTGTAGTTTACAGAACCATCTTCATTTTTAGAACCATTGGCATTAAGACCGCTGGTCTGCTTAATGTACATGTTGGTCTTGATAATCACGTTACTCATATCGGTTCTTCTATCGCAGAAGAAGATATCGATAGGATAATCATTACCAGGTTCCAAAAGTCCCGGATAGGTATTGTTCAAGTTCTTAAGAACAACATGGCCCGGAGCGGCAAGGTGGGTTCCACCGTTGTCCACAGCCAGTTTTCCACCGATAAACACCCAAATGTCATCGTCGCCGCGGAAGGTAAATTCCTGGTCTTCGCTATAGGTAAAGGTGGCATGAGATTCAAAGCAGAACTGCTGGTTTCTTCCTCCGGTAACACCGTCTCCAGCATTGTCATCCTGCCAACGATCCCATGTAGCTTCCACACCAAACGTACCGGCACAGTAGTTACCCCAGCACCAATTCAGCCCCGGAGTATCACCATCGCCACCACTTGCAAAATAGCCTTCACAAACACGCGTACCAGTCCAGCCAGCGGTGGTACAGTAGTAGTCCAAGTTTCCCCCGTTGGCGTCAATGCTGTTGGGAACGGGGCCCTTGGCGTTACGCTTTCTACGGGCAGCAGGAGTCGGACCCATCGTTTGTCCGTTCATGGTAACGACGCTAGCATCAGTCGTATTTTCGATCGGAGAGAACCCTCCCTTGTGAGTACCGTTCTTTACAGAGTCAGAATCGAATCCCCAACGTCCATCTTTCTGCCTAGTGAAAGGCAAGTCGTAACACACGACTTCATTAACACCTGGCGTATAGTTGAAAAGTGTGCTAAAGCCTGCTTCATTTTCAAAGCAAGCAGGGCCGTTGGTCGAGGAGGTGTTAAGTTTTGGCTTTTTATCCGGACCAAGTTCGGCCTGCACAATATTCTGGCGCACACCCACACATTTGCTCACATCCCACGTGCCTGAATATCCAGAAGTTGCCGTATTGGTTGCATCAGGATCCGACGAGAAGAACTTGTTAATGAGCTGGTCCGTATCGTAAATCACGGCGGCAAGGTTAAAGTTGCAAATGCCATCCACACCGGGGTCAGAAATGAACAAGCCCTGCTGGTCCTCCGTGCCCTCTTTCCATTGGGAATCATCGGGAATAAAGTACAAGCTATTGGTTCCAAACGCCTGCAAGACAGCCTTCAGGGGGAGCGGCGTGGGTTCGGCTTCGTTACCCCAAAGTCCAGTCTGTCCAATCTTTTCGTCGGGTTTGTTCTTGCGGTAGATTAAGACCTCATCGGGGACCTCTTCGTACACCATCATAAACCAGCCGCACATATTGGGGGCAGGTGTCATCTGGACTCCGGCACCACCATCGGCAGTAATCATCATGAAGTCAGACTGCCACTCCTTGTCGTCTGGAACCAGAGCATAAATGAAGCCTGCATTCGGAGATTCGTTCCCTATGTAAATCGTACCATCATCATTTTGAGCAATGTAAATCTTGCCGTCTATCGTAGTGGGGCAGGTAATGTTTCGCACATTATCGGCCTTAGGTACATTGCCATCGTACTGGGAATACTCATCCCACAGGGTCGCCGTGACATAATTCAGCGGCGCTGTAGCGCTATTCGCCAAACTTATACGAGTTTCTTGGTCCTCGGTTCCCGCGAGGCTCAAATCATAAGTCCACCAACCCGTTGCAGCGTTATAACCACTTGCAGGAATCAGCGCGGCCACATTGTTGGCCATGACATACACAGAAGTCCAGCTAGCTGGCGCCTTGAAGTGCAAAGTTCCTTTACACTTGGCTTCTGCGAAATCGCAGCAAACTCCTACAACCAGCAATAAAGTCGGTAAGACTTTTCCAAACACATTCCCTAATCCCGATATGGAAAATCTAAATCTTTTTGACATAGATTTTTCACCTTTTTGATATGCAATTAAATGCAGCAAGCGTGGGCTTACTGCAAAATACCCCCCAAAATCTATTCTTTTATTATCAAAAAAGCAAACGAAAAAACGAAAAAAAACGGCAAAAAACAAAAACACGTGACCAAGTCACCCTTTTTTACGTCTCGACATCAAAAAACGCGGTTCTTTGTAAACTTCCGTTTTCATTTAATCTTCCTTCCCTATTCAATTTTACGTGACGGGTCTCATAAAAAAGGCAAAAAAAGCCCATTTTAGGGGATCTCCTTCCCTTTTTCGCTAAAAAAAGGATATATTTAGACCAAAGAGGTTTATTATGAATAAGAAGATTCTGATAGGACTTTCTGTTGTTGGCGCTACCGCTGGCTTTTGGGCCTGCGGTGATGGCGATGTAATTACCAAGGGCGGCGAAGACGAGATGGTCCTTGCGGCCTACACCCTAGGCACCGACGAAGAAAGCACCATGAAGGACCTGGTCAAGGCGGCAATGGATTCGTGCAGTGCCGATCCTGCCTGTGCAGCCAGAATGGAAGGTGCCACCTACGTGCCCCCCGAAAGCAGCGCCGAAGGCGGCGATACCCCGACACCGGAAAGCTCCGATGGTAATGGCGGCTCTGGACAGGGCCCTGTGAGCAGCAACTCCAGACCGGTCATCAACACGTCTGCGTCGACAACCCCTACCGGTAGTTCGGGCTCCGGCGGCGACACCCCGCCAGCCTCCAGTGCGGCGACGGTAACGGACCTGAGCAAGGCCGACGGTACATGCTCCGGTACTCCCACAAGCATTACTAAAGGCGGCAGTGTTACTTGGACCTTTAAGCCGGCAGAACTAGACGCCCAAGCGTATGGGGCAGCAAGGATGACCGAGTATCTCAACGACAAGAAGGCCTATGAAGCCCTAGTCAACGCTTCAACCTGTGAATGGACTCTTGAAGGTGCCGCAACAGCCTCTGTCAGCGGCACTTGTGGTGGCGATGCAAAGACTGTCACTGCGACTTACGCGACTACAAGTAAGGCAACCCATCCTAATGGATTCCCCACTTCTATCAAGCTCGGCGACAAGACCATTTCGTGTGGCGCGGTTAAGGTGAACGGAAAACCTGTTAAGGGATGCGTTTGCACAGCACCGACTTCTATCGACATTGCCGTAGACCCGGTGGCAACCTGGAGCGTCGCCTGCTCAGACGCTAGCAATGATCCCATTGTCGGCTACACATGGGACAACAATATGGGGGAATCTTCAACAGCGACTCATACATTCACTGCGGCAAAACAGACTCTGACGCCGAAGGTTACGGTAAGCACGGCAGAATCAGACACGACAGTGACTTGCCCGTCGCCAAAGGTGTCTGATGGTAATAATCCTGAAACGAACATTGATTTCAGTACGGCAGAGCCTGTTGAAATAGCTGTTGGTAATACCTACACCGTCAAAAAATGTAACACAGTAACGGATAACATCAAGTGTGACTCTAATGGTGGCGGACACAAGTTGCTTGTAAATGGTACTGCGGCCTGGACAAGTTATGATTGGATGACTGGAAGCGGGCAATACCAAGCTGCAACCAAGTGTAGTGTCGAAATGACATTGGAAGCAACAGGTGGAAATATTACTTGCGTCAACAACTGGTAAATTCATTCTTCAAAATTTGATTAAAAATCGCCCCGCGGTCAAATTCGTGGGGTTTCTTTTTTTGTTCACTTTGTAAAAAGATCCTTTACAAGGCTTTTTTCTCCCCAAAAAAGCGTCTTATACATGTAGCACCCTTTTTCGGAGGAAAAATGAAAATAGAAAACCACAAAAATGATTTTGCTGATATCATCATTTCAAGCTTGCGGGGTGTATCCGAGAATTATTCCGCCGCAAAGCACACGGGTTCCGCCGACCTAGTGTTTGAAGCGGACATCAAGGGATTTGGCGGTAAAACAGGGCTATATGTGGGAATCGTTGCTGAACACAAATCCACGAACAAGGACGATGTTATACGGCAACTTTCCGAGTACTACCACGATATCGGCTACCCGTTCAAGGTGGAGTTTTTAGATGTAGGGCATGACGTGAGCGATGAGGATTTGAGGGGATTATCGCCCATGACCCTTGTCGCTTTGACCGCAATGAAATATATTTGGAATGCGGAGCAATTCTCTGTTTCTTTCAAAGAGTCCGCAGTGCGTCTGCTCAAGATGCAGAACACGGACACCGGGAGAGAATTCATCAGGCAATCGCTCTATTACTTTTTCTGGAAGTGGCCCTATAAGGAAAATAGTGAGGTAATCAAGATGGATAGTCCAGAAGCAGTTGCAAATAAGGGTTATGAGTCTTTTGCTGAGCACTTCATCAGTGTTGGCGAAGACAAGGCTATCAGTGTACTCCAGAATATGGGGCTGTCTGATGAGCAGATTGCCGAATTTAAGGCGAAATTTGCCGCTTTGAAGTAGCTTCGCTTTCTATGCAAGAAGCCCCGTGGATTTCCGCGGGTTTTCTTTTTTACTGCACTTTTATCATCCCCGCTTTGTACTTCATCTTGACAATACGGGCAGCGGATTCCTCGATGCGGTTGCGGTAGGTTTTATTGTTCTTGGAAATTTGTTCTAGGTAGTTCACCATTTCTACCGCCTTGGCCGGGTAGGTAATCATGAACATATCATTCCCGGCAGTGAGAGCCGTGCGAATAAGCTTGCGGAAATCCTTGCGGGGGTAACCCTTGCTCTTGACACGTTCGGTACCACTGACCCAGGCACGCAGGGATACGCCCCACAGGTCGTCGGTGAGAATGACCGTTTCGGGGTTCATGTCGCGGGCCATCTTC
>CACZII010000213.1 GCA_902781185.1 Fibrobacter succinogenes | reverse complement strand
ACCAAGGAAGTCGACAAGATTGCCGGTGCTATCGCTAACGCCAACAACTGGATCCGTGCGAAGCTCGGGTAAACGTCATTGCGCAAAGCGCATGACTGCCTCGGCTCGGTAATAGAACTCGCAAGCGGTTCTGTTGCTCTCGTCTCGAGCGTCATTGCGAGGGGTGAAACCCCCGAAGCAATCTCTTGTTGCATTGTTATTTAAAAAGGCTGCGACTTAAATCGCAGCCTTTTCTGTATGAAGACCTTGCGGTCGTCGGTTTGAATTTAGCTCAGGACCGAGTTAGCGGATAACAATTCGCTTAGTGAGACTTGCCGAACCGTCGCGGACGCGTACCATATACAGGCCTTTGGGAAGCCCCTGTAGCTCAACGGCACCCTTGACGCCCTTCATGCTGAATACCGGGCGGCCCTGCATGTCGAATACGTCAATCTTGGCAGATTTGGCGCCTGCAATAGAGAGCGTGCGACCATTGATTTGCGCGGAAAGCTTGTTTGCGGTGATGGAAACGATGGCTTCAGGTGAATCGCCGCAACCATCGCCCTCGCAGGGCGGATTGAATTGTGAAGATGGATACGGCGACTTCACTTGGGATGCCGGGTGAGCCTTGAGGCTTGCCATGACACTGTCAAAGGCCGGCTTCGGATTGTATTGCTTGTCCCAAAGCAACCCCTGGGTCTTGCCCTGCTGACCGTCGAGCCAGCTGTGCGCATCGGTCAATCCCCAAATCACAAATTCGCCCATGTTCGGTTCTTCGAGGAATACGTCCATAAATTGACGGTACAGGTGTCCTTGCTTTTCATAGTCGGATTGGCCGAGACTGCCTGCGGAACCCTGGGGGAATCCGATGTCGAGTTCGGTGATATTCAGCTTGACGTCCAGTTTGGCGAGCTCCTTGGCGAATGCTCGGACGTTTTGCGGTGTAGTTTCGTGCGAAATTTCGATGTGGGTCTGCGTACCTACGCAAGTGATAGGAATGTTGTTGGCCTTCCAGCGTTTGACCTGATCCAGCACAAAGCCCGCCTTGGAGCCATTGCCGAGACCCCATTCGATGGCGTAGTCGTTGTAGCAGAGTTCTGCATCCGGGTCTGCTGCATGAGCCCACACAAATGCGGAGTCGAGGAATTCTGCGCCGATTCCTTCGAACCATACGGAGCCGTTGGAACGCCAACCGTGGTTGTTGTCGTCATTGACCGCCTCGTTCACCACATCCCATTCGGCAATTTGACCTTTCCAGTGGCCTACGACGTTTTCGATATGGTTTTTCAGTACGGCGAGCAGCTGTTCTTTTTGGCCGCTGTAGCTGTTTACCCAGTACGGAACCTGACTATGCCAAGCGAGTGCGTGGCCGCGGACGCGCATGCCGTTTTCTTGCGCGTATTTGACCATCTTGTCGCCCTTGTCGTAGCTGAAGGTGTTTTCATTCGGTTCGGTCGCGTCGAACTTCATTTCATTTTCGGCGACGACGGCGTTGAATTGTGTTTTATGGATTTGCTCGAATTCCGCTTCAATATTGCCATAGAACCATTCGCTATTCAGAATGGCCCCGATGTAGCGGTGTCGTTCTTCGGCAAGGCTACGGAGCGTTTCGTCTGCGGCGAAAGAGTTAATGGCGGTGGTGCCAAGGAGGGTTGTTGCAAGTGCAACGCCCGTCAGGGTAAAAGGCTTTTTCATACTCGCTCCTTTGTGTTTTCACAAAGGAAAAATAAACAAAAAACGGGAAAAACGCTATAGAAAAGGGATGATTACAGAAAAAAGCGTTCTCTAAGTGTACTCTTTTTCTTTGGCGTCGATGACCAGCCCCGGAATCTCGGTTTCTAGCAGGGCGGTTTCCTTGCGGACCTTTTCCAGGAAAGCATGGGTGGCGGGGGAGGTGGTATCCACAATCCTGTGGTTCGCCATCTTCAGGAACTTTTCCACCTTGGCGATGTGCCCGCGGGTGGTCTTGTCGCAGTAAGATTCCACCATCCGTTCAAAGATGATTTGTTCGGCGGTTTTGGTTAGGTGGATCATGTCGCTTTCGTAGAAGCGGTAGTCCCGCAACTCGTCCATCACGATTTCGTAGCTGGGGAAGTATTCCGCCCCCACCTGGTTCACGGCCAGCAGCACCGTGGCCTTGGACAGGTTGTTGCCATGGGCGCCGTCACCCGGGTGCCTGATGGGCGACACGGTGAAGACGATATGGGCGGCGGGGGAGAGCCGTCGCAAACATTCCACAATCCCGCGAATGGCCTGTGTCGCTTCCTCTACGGAAACCAGCCTGCGGTCGAACATCCTGGGATCTTGACGATGGCAGTTGGCCACCACCCTGTTGTCCGCGGAACCTGTCAGCGAGTACACGAAGGCCGAACCCAAGGTGACAAACACCACGTCTGCCTGCTGCAAAAATTCCCGCGCCTGCTGTGCGGCCTCGTTCAGCTTGCAAATGCATTCCTCGCGTGTGGTGCCCGAAAGGGAACTGTGGGCGTCCCAGCTGTGCCAGAGACCGTCGCCGCCGTTACCCGCACGGAGGTCCTGAAAAACGTCGTTTTCGCCAAAAAATTTACCGTCGGCGATGTTCCGCAGCATGCGTTCTATGGACAGCGGATTGTAGACCGTACCGAAGGGGTTCGCGAAGGTGCAGAACTTCCGCCGGGCGAATTGCGCCGACATATTGTCCGCGAAACACGAGCCAAAAAACGCCAATTTCTTGGTATAGTCAATTTTTAGCCCTGTTTCGGGCAATTCCACGGGGGTGAACAGCTCCATGCGCAATATATAGCAATCGAAAAATCTATCTTTCCCTTAAACGGCGCCCTGGGCGTCGAGAAAAGGATTTTTTATGAAACCAGGAAAAACCGAACTCCG
>CACZII010000212.1 GCA_902781185.1 Fibrobacter succinogenes | reverse complement strand
CTAATAGCTTTTTCCAAGGACAAGTCTTCAGAAGCATGGCGAACATCAAAAGGAATGCCATTATGTTCGATGGCAAAAGTCAGAAAAATACGGATAGCCGTAGAGGTATCCATGCCAAGAGACTGGAACAAATCATCAGACTTCTTTTTCAGATCGTCATCAACCCTCATTTGCAATGTAGCCATGATAAGACTCCTTTTTCCCTAAATATACTCAATTTTACATTACAAGTCAATAAAATTGTCTAAAAATGTATTAACAAATCAATACTATATCAATCAAAATTTTCATTACAACGGACTCTTTTTAATAACTAGGTTCCTTAAATTTTTCAGTTTCACGGCACTTGGGGTCGTCGTAAAAAATCGCGTATCGGATCGTCCAGGGTCGTCGCTCATCCTCTGGCGTTCGATAGTCCGGCATATGAATAAACTTTCTTCCATCGAAATCCAAGTAAGCGTTCATACAAAGTCTTCGTTCTCCATTCCAAAGAGCTTGAATGGAAACAATTTCACCATGCTTTATCGTATATTCAATTTTCAAGGTTTGATAAGCAATTCCCTTATTATACCAAACAATTTCATCAGCTGGTGTATATTCTTCAACAGATACTCGATAATAAAAATGCGGCTCGTTTAAATCTGGTTCTCCATTTTTCCTTTCATATCCATAGTCCATCTGCAATAGGTATGGAGCAATTTTTTTGTCTAGACGCGTCTGATACGCAACAATCTGAATATCCTTGGGTGAAGTCCCTTCTGGCAGTTCTCCAACGATCACAAAAAGAGTATCAGCCAAAGCAATTCTTTGCGGAACCTTGCTAGAATAGTTCGGCGTTACATGACTGGACGAACCCGTGCAGGCAACAAGAATTGACACCAACAGTAAGAAAAGAATTCTCATTTTACCTCAACCACCAAGTCAGCAAATTCATCATCCGAAGATCTCAAAACAGGCGATTCTCTGGATTCATCACCGGACAGGAAGACAGCCTTTAAATCTCGGGTTGAATCGTCACAAGATATCATCAAAGTTCGGTACGGAACGCCCTCTTTGTACCAAACCACAAAATACCTATCACGACTACGGTCGCCCCAAAGTCTGCTAGGTTCGCAAGACTTTGGTCCATACCGATAAAACTCTATTTGACGAGTATCTCCATCATAATTCAGAGCATACCAATGAATATTTTTATTTTCTAAAGGACAATCTCCACTAGAACAATCTCCTTGAGCATAGGCAACAATAGTTTCTTTTTCAACAGGAGCATTTTTAGGCAAAGATTCATTAACACGTATTAAATGGCTTGGATAAGGACAAGCCGTAAAAAGCAAGGCAATAAGAACTGTTAGTATAAATTTCATTATGATATAAAATAATATTTTTTGTGAGAGGTTCTTTTGCGTTAGGGATAGTGACCCCATGGGGACAAGACTCGCAAAGCGAGGCTTGGTTTTAACAGCGCTGCGGGCGGTTCGTAAGAGCCGATCGAAGTGTGTTAAAATATAGCCCGACCCACGCCAGTGGGGAACGCCCAAAATAAAGAGAACTCGCCGGGTTCCTGTACCGCTTCGTGTGGGACGACGCTGCGCTGTCTGCTCCAGCTACTTGGACAAACGCCTACAAGGTGAGCGATGCACGAAAACTTGTTTTCGTATATCCGAGCCGAAGGGTGTTGCACGAAGTGCAAATCGAGAAGGCCAAGGCATTCGCCGCCAGCATCGAGAAGAAGCTTTCGAACCACAAATGCGTAGGCCGAGAGTCGCGACCACGCTTGCGTGGGCATGACCGAGGCCAGCATTTGGTACTTGAGCGTAGCGAAAGTACACATTATCGCGAAGAATGAAGCTGCATTGAAAGAGCTGAAGTAAGCTAGATCCCCGATCAAGTCGGGGATGACGTATACACAGAATTTAAGAGGTGTCCCGTGGGGAACACCTCTTTTTCTATTATTAAAAATGGGTGTAAGGGGGAAAAATGAAAAACAAACCGTTTCTATACGCGGGCATAGTTCTCGCAGGCATCGGAGCCGCAAACCTAAATGCGGCAGAATGTAACGTTACCCACCATCAAGGCAGTGGCGGCAGCACCGATGTCTACATGGGGTACCCGGCAACTGCGCTCTACCTATTCGAGGGCAACTACCTGGACCTTTCCAAGATGAACCTGCGCGAGCCCGCGGTCAAAAACGCCTCCAGCACCGATACAGCATGGGTGTACAGGTCAGCTTTGGACTCCACCATGATCGTGATTGTCACCGAGAAGGTGGTCAAGGTGGCACGCGTTGCCTATTCCGATGACGAGAAAGCACTTGCCGACTCCCTTTTCACCGTGAAGCACAAGGACGTGTACAAGGATGAATTCCCGCGTCTGCAGAAGGCTGGCGTATTCAAAGGAACGGCTGAGCAGGCAGATTCTCTGGTGACCCATGTCTTTGATTTGTGCCAGAAATTCTATAGCAAAGATCTCGGTTACGCCGGCTGCGTATTCAACCCACCCGAAAAGGGCAGAAAAGACGTAGACATGGTCGACATGCCCCTCGCACTTGCAGCCATCGCCGGCGAGTTCACCATTCTCCTCGACACACTGAACTTCTGCCCGGACCTCAAATTCCCTGCTGCCGAAAGCGTAACGGAGTCTTCGTCCAGCGCATCCATCGAATCTTCAAACGACACCACGCCAAACTCTTCAAACGACAAGCCTTCCGCCTATTTGAAAACCGCCCAAGCAACAGTCCACCTTTCAAAAATTGGACAGAAACGCTATCACATTGCGGAAATCAAGTCCGGTGCTAGCTATATGGTGTTTAGCCTCAACGGCCAGCTTCTGAAAAGCGGCACGCTTGAAGGCAACCTGTTCGATGCGCCAACACTCCC
>CACZII010000211.1 GCA_902781185.1 Fibrobacter succinogenes | reverse complement strand
GGAGAAGACATAGTTGCCATTTAGGTGTTGGCATTCGTCGTAGGAGTGGTCTTCAAATATGGTGAATTTCTTATTTGACTCGTCATGGCTGTATTTGTAACGAAAATTAGTGGAACAGTAGTCTTTAACGCTTGCGATTACGCTTGAACTACTTTCGTTGCTGGATGAGGAAACCGTTGCTGAAGAAGGGGGAGTTTCAGTACTGGAGGAAGAGGTAACAGCATTGGATGAGGATTCTATGGCACTAGAAAGTGTAGTGGCTTCGCTAGAGTTGGAGTCTGCGGGGACGTTGGAACTATTGTCATCTCCGCATGCAGAGATAAAGATTCCTGACATCAACACAAAGCAAGAACCAAGAAATGTTTTACCTGAAAAAATCTTCATATAAGTTCCTTCCCTTGGCATGGGTTTTGCATCCAAAGAGGCGGTAAAAATAAAAAGAAAACCGTGAGCGAAATTGCCTCGTATTAACGAGGCATATTCGCGAGAGCGAGGCGATACCATAGACTTATATCTAGAATGGAGCCGAGCGGTCATTGGATGGAGGTTATATGTCCGATTTCAATAATGATGCAGAAAAGGTGTTGGCCAAGGCGCAGAGCCTGCGTGACCGTTGCTCGCATTCCTACCTGGGTGCGGCACATTTGGCCGTGGGGCTAGTCGAAGGCCCGGATGCCACCCTGAAGAAACTCTACAAGTCGAAGGGCGCGAAGACGAATGAGCTCCGCGGCAAGCTGGAGCCGTTCGTGCAGAAGATTCCGCGTATGGAAGGTGTGAACCCCGACGTGGAACCGGATAACGACTTGAACCGTATTTTGCGTGCCTCGGTGCAGGCGGCGCGTCAGGTGAACCGTATGGTGACCCCGGGCGACATGCTCGTGGCATTGATGAAGTTCTCGGGTGACCGTAGCCTTGCGAAGGTTTTTGAAGACGCGCTGGGCAGCGTGGAAGTCGTGGAAACGTGGCTGTCGGACCCGTTTGCGGGTGCCGCGAATGCCGAGGAACAGTCTCCGCTGAAACTCTACGGCCGTGAACTCGTGGAAATGGCTGCCGACGGAAAGCTTTCGCCGGTGATTGGCCGTGAAGAAGAAATCCGCCGCGTCATCTTGATTTTGAGCCGTAAGACGAAAAACAACCCGTGCCTGGTCGGTGAACCCGGCGTGGGTAAGACCGCCATTGTGGAAGGCCTTGCCGAGCGTATCTATCGCGGCGACGTGCCTGACGCTTTGAAGGGCAAGAAGTTGTTCGCACTGGATTTGTCTGCCTTGATGGCGGGCGCAAAGTACCGTGGCGATTTCGAGGAACGTTTGAAAGCGGTACTCGACGCCCTTGAAGAAGATGGTAATACCTTGCTGTTCATCGACGAAATTCACACCATCGTGGGTGCGGGCAAGACCGAGGGCTCCATGGACTTGGGCAATATGCTTAAGCCGAAGCTGGCCCGTGGTGAACTGCACTGCATCGGTGCGACGACCACGCAGGAATACCGTAAGTACATCGAGAAAGACTCCGCGTTGGAACGCCGTTTCCAGCCTGTGCAGGTTGACGAACCGAGCGAAGAAGAATCAATTTCCATTCTCCGTGGCATCAAGGACGGATTCGATGCGCACCATGGCGTGCGTCTGCACGACAACGCGCTCGTGGCGGCGGTGAAACTTTCGAACCGCTACATCAGTGACCGTTTCTTGCCGGACAAGGCGATTGACTTGATTGACGAGGCGGCTAGTTTGGTGAAGACGCAGATGGATACCGTGCCCGAAGCCTTGGACACCTTGCAACGTAAGGAACTCCAGATGAAAATCGAGGAGCAGGCCTTGGCGAAGGAAACCGACGACACCAGCGTAAAGCGCCTGAAAGAGCTCCGCGAAGAACTCGCGACGACAGATGCGGCTGTAAAGCTGATGCAGGACCGTTGGCAAGAAAGGCGCACGAAGAATGCCGAGTTGCAGGGCCTCAAGAAGTCCTTGCAGCAGGCGAAGGACGAGATGGAGCAGGCGGAAGCCCGCTACGACTTGAACCGCGCCGCCGAACTCAAGTACAACAAGATTGTGAACCTCGAAAAGGAAATCGCCGCGAAGACCGAAGAAATCAAGAAGTCCGCCAGCGACGGCGACCTGAGTGAAGAGGTGACCGAAGAAACCATCGCTCTCGTGGTGAGCCGCTGGACGGGAATTCCTGTCACGAAGCTTTGCGAAGGCGAAAAGGCGAAGTTGTTGCACCTGGACGAACGCCTGCATGCCCGCGTGATTGGCCAGGACGAGGCCGTGGAAGCGGTTTCCGAAGCAATCTTGCGTAACCGTAGCGGTCTTAGCCGAGAGAATGCGCCGATCGGTAGCTTCTTGTTCCTTGGCCCGACGGGTGTCGGCAAGACGGAACTTGCGAAGGCGCTTGCCGTGGAACTGTTTGACGACGAGAATGCGCTGGTGCGTATCGACATGAGTGAATACATGGAAAAGCATAGCGTGAGCCGCTTGATCGGCGCGCCTCCGGGATACGTGGGCTACGAAGAAGGCGGCCAGCTGACCGAAGCCGTGCGTACGCATCCGTACTGCGTGATTCTGCTCGATGAAATCGAGAAGGCTCACCCCGACGTGTTCAACACGCTGTTGCAGGTGCTTGACGATGGTCGTCTGACCGATGGCAAGGGCCGTACCGTGAACTTCAAGAACACCTTGATCTTGATGACTTCGAACCTGGGCGCCGCTCATTTCCAGAACCGCGCAGGTGATGCAAAGCCTGTGACCTTGAAGGAAATCGAGCCGGAACTCCGTGGCTTTTTCCGCCCGGAATTCTTGAACCGTTTGGACGAAGTGCTGGTGTTCCAGAGCTTGACGAAGTCGCAGATCAAGGACATCGTGAAACTCAAATTCAAGGGACTTGCTGAACGCGCAGCCCGCCAGGATTTGCAGCTCACGCTGACCGACAAGGCTCTCGAAGCGATTGCCGATGGTGCCTACCAGCCGGAATTCGGTGCCCGTCCGATCCAGCGCTATCTAGAACGGAACGTGGAACGCCCGCTGAGCCACGCCATCCTCGCCGGCGAAGTGAGCGCCGCAAAGCCGGTAACCATTGATTACGATGGTGAGAAATTTACGGTAAAGTGACAAATGTGTAATGTGAGGTGTGAAATTAATCATTCCACATTACACACTCCACACTACACACTGCAGCGAAGCTGCTACAGTGCAGTCATCACGTAAAGAGCAATGGTCTTTTGGTCATTGTTCTTTTCTTGCATGACACCGATGTCAAAGTCCAGGCGGACCCTTGCGGCGCCC
>CACZII010000210.1 GCA_902781185.1 Fibrobacter succinogenes | reverse complement strand
CCCCTACCCCCACCTCAGTCTCGGATTCGGGCAATGGTCCTCATGGCCATCGGGCCACACCCACACTTCATCTGCAAAGGGGCATTCCGAAGAACACCCATCACAATCTATTCCAGCAACAGCACAGGAGCCGTCGCGACCTTTGAAATACAAGCTCCCTTTGCAACGCACCCTATCGGAATGCAAATCCTGCCGCAACCGTTCCACCACACCCTCGGGTAACGCAAACCGTTCCCGCAATTCTTGCGGTGCACAATCCAGAAAAACCACAGGATTCCACTTGATGCGGCTAATCCCGACCTGTTCCGCCCACCGCAAAAGTTCCGGTGCACGCGATGCATTTTCCCGATGCAAAGTCACCTGCAGCGAAACCGATGCAGCGCGCTTCCCCGACTGTTCAAGGCAACGGCGAGACTTCAGCAACCGTTCCACCCCGTCTTTCCACTCGCGTTCGGAGAATCCGCCCATTTCGTAAGAGAGGGTACTCACCTTGATATCGCTACATGCCGCAAGCAAAGACTCCATGCCCTCTAAACTCCCCCACGTTCCAGGAAACGTTCCGTTGGTGGTCAGGTTCATGGGTATTCCAAATTCCCTGCAAATATCCAGCAGTTCGTTAAAATAGGAATACAACAAAGGCTCCCCCATGGTGGAGGGAATCAGCTCCCGCACATCGGAATATTTTTCAATAGCCCGCCGGGCCACTTCAATGGGCATTTCGCCAAGACCCACAGCCATACCCCGCTGTTTCAAAAAACACAACGGGCAATGTAAATTGCAAACATCCGGATTTGTGAGCAAGGTTAGGCGGCGCATACAACGCCAACCTCAGCGACTTTCACGCAAGTACTTTATGGCCGCAAGACCAGCCTTAGCGCCTTCGCCCACGGCAACGGACACCTGCAAGATGCCGCCGGTGCAGTCTCCCGCCGCATAAAGCCCGGGAAGGGTCGTCTGTAAATTTTCGTCCAGCACCAGTTTTCCCTGATCAAAGGCTGCTCCCGCCTTCAGGGCCAGATCCGTAGCATTGGCGCTACCCAGGGCCACAAACAAGCCGTCAAAATTTTCTTCGGTACCATCTTCGTAGTGCACGCCCTGGAAGGATCCTTCGCCCACTAGTCCCTGCAAATGCCGCTTATCGATGCGAACCTTGTCGGGGAATGGTGCCGTAGGTTCCGCACCGTTAGTCAAGAGCGTCACAGAAGACACCACCTGCAAAAGTTCCTGGGTTTCGTGGAGAGCATATTCGCCGCTGCCCAGCACAGCCACGTTCTTGCCGCGGTAAAAGAAGGAATCGCAAACGGCACAGTAACTGACCCCATGGCCCTCCATCTCTGCCATGCCTGGCAATGGATGCTTCTTGCGGGCGGCACCGGTAGCCATGATGCAAACACGCCCGTGGTAATCACCCACAAGACCCTTGGCCACGAAGCCCGTACCGTCAAACATCAGGTCTATCACTTCGTCTTCTACAATCTTCGCACCAAGTTCCAGAGCCTGTTTTTTGCCCACCTTCATAAGTTCTTCACCGGTAAGGGGCTTTTCCAGTCCATAGTAGTTCTGGATAGCGTGAGCTTTTAACAAGGCGCCACCATCCTTGCCCACCAACAGAACATCCAGACCAGCGCGCAGACCATACAGCGCCGCAGAAACCCCTGCAGGGCCATAGCCAAGAATCAAAATATCAGCCGTCGTGTTTTCCATCGGCTCCTCCAACGCAGTTATACCATCGCTTCTTTGATGCGGGCCCAGCCCTCTTCAGGAATCTGGGCTCCCATAACCTGGACCACCTCGTTGGAGACGATGCTTCCGAGGTTACCGGAGCGTTCCATATCCCAGCCGTTCATGTAGCCATAAAGGAATCCCGAGGCCCACAAGTCGCCGGCGCCCGTGGTGTCAATGGCCTTTGCAGAACCAGCCTGAACACGGGTCACCACGCCGTCCTTGGCAATCAGGGCGCCGCGCTTTCCAATCTTTACTACGGCCACTTTCGCCTTCTGGGCAAGCATTTCAAGAGCGGCCTCTTCCTTGACTCCGGCATAGGCAAAGGCTTCGTCTTCGTTGGCGATGATGATATCAATCATCTTGTCGGCAAAAAGTTCATCGAAAGTCTTACGGCAGGCATCCACCACACCAAAACTGCTAAAGTCTAGAGCCGTCTCTACGCCAAGACTACGGGCCAGCGTAAAAGACTTCTTAAAGCAATCTGCATTGAAGGCTCGGTAACCTTCAGCATAAAGCAAACCCACGCCGTCATAAAGAGCCGGTACAAAGTCATCGCTTCCCAAAAAGTCCGAAGCCCCCAGGTAGGTCCACATGGAGCGCTGGGCATCAGGGGTCACTGCCGAAAACACGCAACCCGTAGCCGCATCAGAAATTCCAAGTTTAGATTCTACGCCGTTACGCTCAAGGTGCTTCTGGAAAAGCTTTCCCAAATCATCGTCACCAATCTTCGAGATAAAGGCAGCAGAACCCCCAAGCCTAGAAAGCCCCACCATGGTGTTGCAGGTGGAGCCTCCTGGTACGCGTACCGGATTCTCCAGAGACAGCAGGAACTTTTCCATCTGCGACCAATCCACCATGTTCATGCCGCCCTTCTGAACCCCTTGGGATTCAATCCAGGCATCATCTACGTTAGCAAGAATATCAACCAGGGCAGCACCCATTCCTAGAACTTTTTTCATCAGTAACCTCTTCTACGGCGCATTCTTTCACTCGCCTTTAATAAAAACTGTCTTTCCGATTCCGTCAACGAATGGATTCCCTCACTGCTAACCTTCTTCAGGATATCATCCATACGTTTCTGTTCATCCATATAAAAAACTTCACCCTCCAAAACCTCGGGCTCTTCTACACGAGATTCAGACTCCTGCTCTGTCCTGCCTGTTTCACGCCGTTCGTTATCAAAGGGATT
>CACZII010000209.1 GCA_902781185.1 Fibrobacter succinogenes | reverse complement strand
GTATTTTATAGACCCAAGACGTATCGTCACCGAGCAGTATCCCGAAAACAAGAAGACTCTTAAGATGCACGAGCGTTACCGTGGACGTCTAGAAATGATCGAGGATGCCGACGGCAACAACCACTGCACCTCTTGCGGCATGTGCGAGCGTGCCTGCCCCAACGGGAGCATCAATGTTCTTTCTACCAAGAACATCGCGGGCAAAAAGGTCTTGGGTCGCTATGTGTACCATTTTGCCAGTTGCACCCAATGCGGCCTGTGTGTGGAGGCCTGCCCCTTCGGCGCCATACGCATGAACCACCGACCCGAACACCCTTGAAATGATTCTCAACAAGAAGGAGGGACAGGGATAATGTTTCCAGGCCTTCAACTTCCAGAACTAGCGCTATCATTCCCACATGGTGGAATGGACATCGCCTTCTACGCCGTGGCCATCGTCATGCTGGTAACGGCAGTGTTTACCGTGGCGGTCAAGAATATCTTGCAGAGCGCCGTGTTCCTGATTTTCTCCTTCGTGGCTACCGCCATCCTGTACATGCTCCTACATGCCGAGTTTATCGCCCTTGCCCAGGTGATGGTGTATATCGGCGGCGTGGTGATATTCGTGGTATTTACCATATTGCTTACTAGCCACCTGGGCGAAGACGCCTTCGCCACCAAGATCCCGCGAGTGTTCGCCGCCTTTGCGCTGTCCATCGCCTTCGTGTTCGTGATGGTCCGCTGCCTGCTCCCCATGCAGGAACTTTCAAACGGGGCTGTGGCTTCGGCTCCGGACTATTCCAGCCTGCAGAATTTTGCCATGCGCCTTCTGGGTTACACCCAGGACAGCTTTATCATCCCCTTCGAGGTGGTTAGCGTCTTGCTTTTGATGACCCTTATCTGCGCCATCACCATCGCCCGCAAGACAAAGGACGAGGTAGAAAAAGAGAAGGAGGTGAAGCAATGAACCTGATGAATTGCCTAATTCTCGCCTTCTTGCTATTCGGCATTGGCGTCTGGGGCCTGATGCGTCGACGTCACTTGATTGGCATGCTCATTTCTATCGAGCTCATGCTCAACGCTGCCAACATCAACTTTATCTCCTTTGCCTACTTTACCGCCCAGGACTCTACCGCGGGCGCCCTGTTCAGTATTTTCGTCATCGCCGTGACGGCCTGCGAAATGGCAATCGCCCTTGCCATTATCGTCACCATGTACCGCAGGCACCACAGTCTTGACGCCGACCAGTTGAGGGACCTGCATGATTAACGATTTGACCCTCGGTTACTTGATTTTGGTGTTGCCCCTGGTGACCTTCGTGGTAAATGGTCTTTTCTTGGGCAACAAATGCCCCAAGGCGGCAGCGGCCCTCGCTATCGCCTGCAACGGTCTTGCCTTTATCTGCGCCACGACCTTAGCGGTACACTATTTCACCTCGGACTTTGCGCCGCAAAAAGCAATCCTGTTCCAGCACGACTTCTTGACCTTTGCAGGGAGCCTTGCCGCCACCATCGGCATGCTCATTGACCCACTTTCGCTAATGATGCTCGTGGTGGTAACCTTCATCAGCTTCATGGTGAACATCTACAGCGTGGGCTACATGCGGGAAGACCCCTCCGCAGGGCGCTTCTTCAGCCTGCTTTCCCTGTTCAGCTTCAGCATGCTTGGCCTAGTGGCCGCCACCAACTTGTTCCAGATGTTCATCTTCTGGGAACTGGTGGGCGTTTCCAGCTACCTGCTTATCGGTTTCTGGTACCATAAGCCCTCGGCCGTAAGCGCCTCCAAGCAGGCCTTTATCCTCACCCGCTTCGCCGATAGCTTCTTCTTGTTCGGCATCGTGCTGGTGAGCTACGTGGTGGGGAGTTTCGACTTTTCTACTATCAATGACCTGAGCCTGTATGCATTCAAGGCAGAAACTATCAATCTCGGGCTTTGCACTGTCAGCAAGGCAGACGCCCTCATCCTCGGTTCCGTAATGATTTTCACCGGTGGCTGGGGAAAATCCGCCATGTTCCCCATGCATATCTGGCTGCCAAACGCCATGGAAGGTCCGACCCCGGTCAGTTCCATCATCCACAGTGCCACCATGGTGGTAGCAGGCGTGTACCTGGTGGCCCGTCTGTTCCCCTTCTTCGCCATCTGCGACAACACCTTGAAACTGATTATGGTGGTGGGAGCCTTCACCATGGTCTTTGCAGCGGTCATCGCCTGCACCCAGAAAGATATCAAGCGGATTCTCGCCTATTCCACCCTCTCGCAGCTGGGCTACATGATGTTCGCCCTGGGAGTGTGTAAAATTGGCCAGGTGGTGGCCATTACAGGCTGGACCGCCTCGACCTTCCACATTTTCACCCACGCCTTCTTCAAGTGCAGTCTTTTCTTGATCGCTGGTTCCCTCATCCATCAGGTTCATACCAACGACCTGGACGCCATGGGCGGACTCCGCAAGAAGATGCCCTGGACTTATTGGTGCTGCCTGATTTCTGTGCTCGCCATTTCGGGAATCCCACCCTTCTCCGGATTCTTCTCCAAAGACGAAATCATTTTGGCCGCTTTCCAAGGCCATCATTACGTAGTGTTCTGGCTCGCCCTGCTCACTAGCGGCCTTACCACCTTCTACATGTTCAGGCTGTTCTTCCTGGCTTTCCACGGTGCACCCCGTCACGAAGGCGTCAAGGCGGGACATGTCCACGAAGACTTTGCCATGACGCTTCCCATCGTAATCCTTGCCGTGCCGGCACTCTTGAGCGGTCTGCTGGGAAAGGGGCTTTTCGAGGCCTTTTTCACTCCCGGCAAGCTCCACGTTCCTACGCTGGTAAAGCTTTCCCATGCGGGCTGGATTCCCGTGGCCGCCGTAGCCGTAGCCGTGGTTGCACTCGCCCTCGCCTGGTTCCTGTACGCAAGCCCGAAAGCCAAGGTGGAACGAGCCCTAGACGAAACCAACCGCAACCGCCTTTACAAGGTAATCTACCACAAATTCTACTTCGACGAAATCTACTATGCCGTAGTTCGTCAGTTCATCTTCGGCGGCGTAGCCGCCACAGCCCGGTTCATCCAGGACTACATTATCGAAGGAATCCTCGCCTTTACGGTCTGGTTCACCCACAAGCTGGGCGACCTGGTCCGCACGGCCCAGGCAGGCTACCTTCCTTATCGTGGGGCTCCTCCTCTGGCGATTCTTCGGAGGGCTTCCCCTGTAGGTGCTTATGGAAACGATTCTCTTTAACTTGATTTGGGTTATCCCGCTTTTGACGGTGCTGGTCTGCATCCCGATTCCAGCGACCAGTGAAAGACTGCTGAAGGTTATCCACACTGCCTCAGTAAGCATTGTGCTTCTTGTGGTCTGTGCCCTCACCTACCGCGTCTATGCCCTAGGTGCTGCTCCTGCCGACCCGGCTTCTGCGCCCCTTGCCCTACGCTTCTTTACCGACATTCCCTGGATGAGCGCCTTCAACGCCCACTACATTGTAGGGGCCGACGGCCTGAACATGCTGCTGCTTGCATTGACCGCCTTTATCGTGTGGGCGGGCGTGCTGGTGAGCTACAAGATCAAGGGAAACCAGAAGGTGTTCTTCGCCCTAATCCAGCTTTTGGCTACCAGCGTCTACGGCGTGTACATGAGTTTTGACCTGGTGCTGTTCTTCGTGTTCTACGAGATGGAAGCCCTGTGCATGTACCTGATGATTGCCTGTTACGGCAGCGGCCGCAGGGACTACGGCGGTAAAAAGCTTACCTTGACCCTTGCCTTCGGCTCTTCCATGATTCTTGCCACCCTGTTCGGGCTCTACTTTGAGAGCGGCACGGGCAGTTGGAGCCTCATGGAAATTTCGAAGGTGACATTGCCCATGGATTTCCAGATGTGGGCATTCCCGCTGATGTTCATGGGTTTTGCCGTGAGCTCTTCCCTGTTCCCCTTCCACTTCTGGAGCCCCGACGGCCACTCGGCAGCCCCAACCGCCGTATCCATGCTGGCGGCCGGTGTCATGATGAAGATGGGCGCCTACGGGTGTCTGCGCTTTGCCATGTTCCTGATGCCCGAAGCTGCCAAAATCTGGCTCCCCTACGTGGTTGCACTGTTGATCTTTAACGTGGTGCTCGGCCCCTTTATCGCCATACGCCACAAAGACCTTAAGTACATTACCGCCTACAGTTCTATCAGCCACTTGGGCTTGATTTTCCTCGGGCTTGCGGCCCTCACTCCGGTGGGCCTGCGCGGTGCGAGCCTCCAGATGATCTCTCACGGATTCTTGACAGGGCTGTTCTTCGCCACCATCGGCATGATTTACGAGCGGACCCATACCCGCGACATCACCGAGATGGGCGGCATCATGAAGAAGATGCCTTTCTTGGGCGTGGGTTTTGTAATTGCGGGCTTTGCCGGGCTCGGGCTTCCGGGCTTCAGCGGGTTCATTGCCGAAAGCACCATCTTTATCGGAGCTTTCCAGCAAGATTCCACCCTAACCCGCATCGTTACCGTTCTTGCTATCCTTTCCATCACCACCACGGCGGTCTACATTCTGCAGACGGCCAACCGCATGCTCCACGGCCCGCTCCCGAGCAAATACCAGGGGCTTACCGACGGATGCTTCCGCGAAAAATTGGTCATCGTGGTGCTGGTGTTCTGCCTCCTTCTGATTGGTGTGTTCCCTGGGCCCTTTGCCGACATGCTTGACCTAAGTATTGCTCCTATTTTTGAAAGAATTAGTTCCGCATTGTAGATTGTATGTCCATACCTAACTTTATCATTCCCGACCTGTTGCTGCTCATATTCCC
>CACZII010000208.1 GCA_902781185.1 Fibrobacter succinogenes | reverse complement strand
GCAACGGTCTTGATCACGCCGCAGTTCTTTTCCAGAAGGTCGTCGCGGCTCATGCCCGGCATACGGGGGAAACCGGCGGTCACGATAACCACATCGGCACCCTTGATGGCGGAATAGTCGGTAGAGCCCTGAAGATCCACAGAGGAGTTGATGACGCTACGGCCTTCCATAATGTCGAGAGCCTTGCCCTTGGGCATGCCCTGAGTCTGCGGAATGTCGATAAGGACCACGTCACCGAGCTGCTTCTGGGCGAGCACGAGAGAGCCATTGTACCACCGATCTGACCAGCACCAACGAGTGCAATCTTCTTTCTAGCCATAATTAGACCTTCCTTTTAAGGTAATTAGAATTTTACGCAGCAAATATAGACAAAAATACGTAAACAGACAATGGAAATGTGGCTATATTTTGCTGAAAAAACCATGCGTACCCTTGTTCTTTCCGACATCCACGGTTCCGCCTTCGCCTGTAAGATGGCCCTTTCTTACCTGGAGAAGTTCCGTTGCGAACGTATCTTCTTGCTGGGTGACCTTTTATACCACGGACCCAGGAACCCCCTACCCGGTGGACATGACCCCCAGGGCGTCGTGGAGCTGCTTTCCCCCCTCAAGGAGAAAATCACCGCCGTCCGCGGTAACTGCGACGCCGAAGTGGACCAGATGGTACTGGGGTTCCCCTGCATGGCGGATTTTGCCGAAATCGAGGAAGACGGGTTCAAGCTGTTTCTGAGCCACGGGCACCTGTACGACCCCTACCTGTTCAGCCACTACAAGGCCGACGCCTATTTTTCGGGACATACCCACGTTTTCACCGCTGAAAAGAACCACGACGGGGTCTACTGCCTGAATCCGGGCTCTACCAGCCTCCCCAAGGGCGGGAACCCGCCTACCTTCGGGCTTTACGAGAGTGCCACCCCCGGCCGCGCGGCCCGTTTCAGCGTCCACCACCTGGAAACCGGCTCGGAACTGGCTGCTATTGAAATAAAACGCGATTAGATAGAATTATTCAATGCAGAATAAAGCCTCAAAAATTTTAAGACTTTTGGCTCAAAGCGAAGCTGATTTTTTGACGGGAAAATCAATCCGTCAAAAAGACCTCTTTGATTCCTTGGAGAAGGAACTAAAAACAGCGTCAAAGTCTTGGCCGTTGTTGATTCCAGACGCGATCTAGACGACGCCCTCTGGACACGCATGATGTTTCCTATTATATAAATGCTAATTTATAAAACATGCACAAACTGAATGCAATCATATTCTTTCTCGGAATCGTGCTTTGGGGTACGCAAGCTTTGGCGCAAGATGTCAACGTCTGTTCGTTTGACTTGAAACTGATGACTTATTTTGTCCGCGGTGACCTTTCCGAAGTTCCTGCAACACTGAACTTCATCAGGGAAAACGCCCCAAAAATCCGCAACGAACAGTGCAAATACGAATCTGTGCAAAAGAAACTCACCCACATGGCTGGCACGCTTTATTGGACGGAAAGACCCAGGTATTCGTCCGTTCCAGTCGCCTACACCAGGTACATGGATTTCTCTGACCAAGAAATAAACGGAAGAATTCTGACAGCCGAAGATAATGCCGTATATAACCTAGTCATGGACTACATGATTTCAAAATACGACATGCTCTATGCCCTTGCCAAAAAGACAAGTCTTCAAAAGAATTCAAAACTAAAAACCGGTGCGTTCGTGGAATACATGATTATGTATCGGCTAAAACCCGATGATCTTAAATCCGCTGCCAAAGAACTCGTCAAGACTCCAACTGGAGTCGCTGTTGACGCGGCAACATCCTGGGCAACCTTGTGGATTCAAAAAGAAAACCCCTACGAGCATGATTCCTACTACGATTTTGACTACAGTTGGCTCTTGATTGCCCGAGACAACTTTTTTGAACGTTACCCCAACACACCCTACAGAACCGCGTTACAAGCCCTGATCAATCAGGACATCGTCACCGAATTATACGAAGCCGACAAGAATAGCGGAATTCTAGGCCTCAGTATCGGAGTTTCCGTAGGAAAATCACTCATGACTTCCGGCCTGGAAACTGTCGACGAATATTTCACCTTAAGCGTTCCAAACGTGAGAATCCAGGTATTCCGATTCGTTTTCCAACTTCAAGTCGACCTGATGATTGCGAGCGGGATTTCTGCCGCAGGATTGGACGCCATGATTGGCCCCACTTTCGAATTTGACGAATACGGCTTCGATATATTGGCGGGACTCGGTTTCGATGAATTCTATGTGGGCCAAGACTCTATCATGAATCTTGCGTTCATGGGCGGAGTCCAGGCAATGAGGCGATTTCCATTAGGTAACATGGCAAACATCACCCCGAAGTTGCAGTGGATTTTAAAGACGGTCAATTTTGACGACCCGGTCAAGAACCGCAAGCGCCGAGCATTCATCAACCAACTCGGCATCGGCATAACGTTTGAAGCCAGGCAGCCGCTTTCACGACTGAACGCGTTTAAATAAGTTTATCACGGTGGGAGGCAGCAATTAAAGCTTCTCACGGCGGGACTCACAAAGCACTTCGTGCTTTGTAGCCTCTGCTTCGATTTAGCTTCTCACGGCTAACAATGTCTCTCACGGCGGGAGGCTGCTACGCGCAGCGTAGCAGCTCCGGCTTCGGCTCGGATATGCAAGTATTATTCACGGCGGGACTCACAAAGCACTTCGTGCTTTGTAGCCTCTGCTTCGGCTCAGCATTGCCCGAGCGAGCTCGGTCACTGCGTTCGCCTTACGCAGAGGTCGAACCCTTCGGGTTCGCCCCCTCCTTAAAAATAAATAGTCTGGACGCCAGATGGCGTCCAGAGTTTTTATACTCACGGCGGGAGTCGAACCCACGACCCGCTGCTTAGAAGGCAGCTGCTCTATCCAACTGAGCTACGCGAGCAAGTTGGGCCCCAATATAGAAAAATGTGCCCCGTTACGTCAATGGGCTACCGAACCGTAAACCTGTACAGGTTCCGGCCCGCCTTGAACAGGTACACCCCCTGCGGCAGATTCAGCTGGAGACTCGTTTCCGCAGTCCCTGCGACACCCTGCCGCAAAAGCGCACCAGTCAGGGAAAACACTTGTACTGCCACATAAAAACGGACCAAGCCTACGCCAGCCTGAGCCAAACCTTGCGGATTCTCGCCAGAAGCCGAACTAGACGAAACCAATCCACTAGAACTTGATTCTTCAACGGTCTGCTTTTCGTACTCGCTGATATCAATCTTCCCGACACCTGCGTAGGTCGTCACCAGGCTCTTGACATCGGACACAGCATCTACCGTATAGCTGTAATAGTCCGAAGGCTTGAACGAGCCCTTTTCAATTTCGGCGTCATAAACCACCCACACCGTATCCTTCGTGGTAAGCTTTGTCCCCGGATTTACGGAGATCTTCATCTTCTTGGCGGAACCACAACCGCTGGACATCATATTGGCACAGCCTTCATAGTAGTTACCCACAATGGTCGCCACGCCGTCATCCCCCGCAAAGATAGCCTTGCTGAGCCCTGCATAATGGTTGTTCTCGAAATACACGTCACTTCCCTTGCGCACATTGGGGCCGTTTCCCGTACCTTTGCCCTCGATATAGTTGTTGTAAAGATGGCTATTGTTGTACCGCATCATCGGGGTTCGACTATCCATATTCTGATAGAAGTTATGATGGAACGTGATTTCATGGCGATAATTATCGCTATTGCCGTTACCGATCAGGCTTCCCTTATGGTGGGTGTGGAAATAGTTCCAGCTCACCGTCATGTTGTAGATGTTGTTCTTCGCATCCAGAAGCCCATCGTAGCGATCCTTGTTGCTGGTATAAACGTTATAGAATTCACAGTGATCAATCCAGATGTTGTAGCTGGCCTGCTTTTCCTTGGCCACATCGCCGGAATCCGCCTGTATGCTGATGCAATCCGGGTCGTTCAACAGGACTTCCTTTCCATTCCTAAACGCCACCACCTTATTTTCGTCCGTCTTGCTGATAGGAACGTCGCTCATAGTGAACTTAATGTTCCTGATAATGATGTTGTGCTTTTTCTGGATGTTCAGCCCAACTCGATTCAGGAACGCACTTGTTCCCTTGCCCACAATGGTCTTGTTGTTGCCCACCGCCACAATCTCGCCGTAGGTGGTCGCGATACCGGATGTGGCCACATGACCAGCACTGTCGATAAAGGTCTTAGCGCCCGTATTGATTTCGCCATCTACGACAACCACATAAGGCGTTTCAAGTTCTTCGACGTATTTCTTGAAATCGGCAAAGTTCTTTACCGTCACGACCT
>CACZII010000207.1 GCA_902781185.1 Fibrobacter succinogenes | reverse complement strand
CCCCTCAGGTTGGGTACACGCTCCCAGTGGAGTTATTTCCAGGGCCGTATCGACGACCTGAGAATCTACAACCGCGCCCTTTCCGAAAGCGAAATTCTGGAGCTGTTCAACGAGCCCGACGCCAAGAAGAGCAACCCGGAAAACGAAGAAGAATCCCAGGCCCTCCGGAAGGGTCCAATGGTTTTGGAAAAGCCGAAAACGAATTTCGAAAAACAGAAGCTTTACGACCTAAAAGGCCGACGCGTTCGCTACTTCTCGTGGTAACCCGTGGGGCTGTAGGAACAGCCGGAGCCATAGGACGTGGAGCCGCACCACACGCACCTATCCCGACCTGTCCCATGACGGTGATTTCCGTTAGGGCTATAGGAACAGCCCGATCCGTAAGAAGACGAACCGCAAAATTCGCAGCTGTCCTCGTCATCGTGATGTTCATGACGTCCGTGAGGAGAATACGAACAGCTTCCGTACGACGAAGACCCGCAATACCTACAAGAACTCATAATTTCCTCCTAACCTACTTCGTAATAAAATAGTCTTCCGGATTCACAGGCGTTCCGTTCAGGCGAATCTCGTAATGCAGGGCCACGCTAGACTCCGTACCGCTCTCGCCGATGATGGCGATGGGCTGCCCGCGCTTGACACGTTGACCCGGCTGCACAAGGGCCTGCCCTAGGTGTGCATAGAACGTCTTGATGCCAGGCATGTGCTCGATCTTCATGGAAAGCCCGAATCCGCGGTGCCGCTGGACTTCGGCCACCACGCCTGCACCTGTAGCCACCACGGTGTCACCGATAGCGGCCACATAATCAATACCGCGATGGGGCAGTTCCTGTTCGGTAAAGTGGTCGTAAATCATCTCAAAGCGGTTCTTGACAGCATGGCTGTTCTTGAAGGGGTGCAGCACAGGCACCATGGCCGCCGTCACGGAATCCTGCTCCAGGCGGTTAAGCAACTTCTTGAAAGTCGCCTCGATTTCGGTAAGGCTCTTGCGTTCGCTACCCGAACGCATGTCACGGCCAGCCTCTTCTAGCGTAAAGCCCAGGCCGCTCAGGTTGATGGTACTGTCCCGCAAAAGCCGAGTCTCTTCGGCCTTCAAGATAGACTCGTCCACCGACTGGCGGATGTCCTTGATTTCGTGCTTGATGGCCATGTTCTGCCGGTACACCGAAAGCACGTTGCCGTCAGAGAGGTTTGCCACGATCTTCTGGGGCGAAAACAGCACGAACCCGAGAATGGCGCAGGCCAAAAGAACCACCATCACGATGACCCTGGTCAGGGAAATCTTGTAGTTCTTGGGCGCCGAGGTCTTGCTCGGAAAGACATGGACCTCAAGCTTCTTCACTCTTCCCCACGTTTTCCTTGGAGAGCTTCTTTTCCAGCTCGGCAATCTTCTTCTGGCTTTCCTCGATACCGCCGATAAGTTCCACTACCGCGGGGTCATCCTTGATGGCCTTCAAAAGGTCATCCTGCACGGCCCCGTAGAGTTTTTGCCCGAGGCTCTGGAACTTGGTCTTGAGGCGGCTCTCTTCGGTGGCCAGTTCAACCCGAACAAGTGCCGCGGAGGCCAGACTCGCGGCATGGTTTTTCAGCTTATTTAGCACTGTTTTATCCATATGCTTTCCCTTTTTCACTCTTAAAATAGTAGTTTTTACACCATAAAACAATGGAGATTTTTCTATGAGCCGAACCGAACGTAGGCGCGCAAAGCAAAATGCAAAGAATTTCGTGCCTAAAAAGTCCAATTCCATGAACAAGTGGGTCATCGTGGCCTTGGCAGTAATTGCGGTTGTATTCTTCGTAGGAACGACTATTATTCAAAGGGGTGCATAATCTATGAAATTCCAAATCCAAAAAGCTGTATTCCTGGACGCCTTGAGTGCCGCCGTCAATGCGGTGCCGAACAAATCCACAATCCAGATTCTCAACAACTTTGCCCTCCGTCTCGAAGGGAACGTCCTGGAAGTGAGCGCCACCGACCTGGACCTGGGTATCAGGGTCAAGGTCGAGGTAGAAGGACAGCGCGACGGCTCCGTGGTTATCAACGCCCGTAAGCTTTTGGAACTCGTGAAGAGCCTCGTAGACCCGAGCATCACCACCGTAAGCGTAGACGTAGACAATTCTCTCGCCAAAATCCGCTGGAGTGAAAAGGGCCAGGCCAGCATCACCGGATTCGATGCCAGCGACTTCCCCCCGTTCCCCGAAGTGAGCGAAGGCGAAACCCTGAACTTTGCCAAGAGCGAACTGGAATTCCTGGTCGAAAAGACCAAGTTCGCCACCTCTACCGACTCCACCCGCTTAAGCCTGAACGGCATCTTCCTGGAAGCGGGCGACGGCAAGATTTCCATGATCGCTACAGACGGCCACCGTCTGGGCCGCGCCGCCATCGAACAGGAAGGCGCAAGCCTGAGCAACGGAATCATCATCCCCCGCAAGCCCCTGGAACAGATTCTGCACATGGCCAAGGCCGACGCCACCATCGAGGTCCGCGCCTCTGCCACCCACGTGCTGTTCAACACCGAATCCATCCAGGTGATTTCCAAGTTGTACGAAGGACCGTATCCTAACTACCGCGCGGTGATTCCCCAGAACTTTGAACGCACCGTGCAGCTGAACACTGTGGAATTCCTGAACAAGATGCGCAGCGTGATTTCCATGGCCAACGCCCGTACCCACAAGGTTCGCCTGCAGTTCGACGGCAACAACCTGGAACTCAGCGCAAGCGACCCGGATGTTGGTGGTGACTCCCGCGAAGCCCTCTCCGTGACACACAACGGCGAAGGTTCCTTCAGCATCGGTTTCGACGGCCGCTACATCACCGAAATCTTCAGTATGTGCAAGTCCGAAGAGACGGTGATGAAGATGAACAACCCCATCGGCGCCTGCATCATCGAGCCCGTGGGCGAAGGCCTGAACTTCAGCTTCTTGCTGATGCCCACCCACCTGACCGACGACTAATCGCAAGGTGCAAACAAATTAAAGAGGGGTGTCGCACAGGCGAACCCCTTTTT
>CACZII010000206.1 GCA_902781185.1 Fibrobacter succinogenes | reverse complement strand
CCGTTCTTCTTGGCCTCGAGAATTTCCTGTTCCATCTTGGCACTGGCAGCTGCATCGGGGCAGCGCACCGGCGAAGCTTCTACCATGTCGTGGTCCAGCGTATCAAAATCTACAGAGAGGCACTCTACTTCACCAACACTTTGAACCCATGACACAAATTCCGTACCCGCGACCTGTTGCAAAAACTTACGGGCCACCACACCGGCAGCCACGCGACCGATGGTCTCGCGAGCAGAACTGCGTCCGCCACCGCGGTAATCCCTAAAGCCATACTTGATATCGTAGCACAAGTCCGCATGGCCAGGCCTGAACCATTTTTCGATGTCGGAGTAGTCACCGCTCCGCTGGTCCTCGTTAAAGACCACGAAGGAGATAGGGGTGCCGGTGGTCTTGCCCTCGAACACACCACTCAGAATCTTGACCTGGTCCTTTTCGTCCCTGGCAGTGGTCAGCTTGCCCTGCCCCGGGCGTCTACGGTCCATAAAAACCTGGATATCGGCCTCGGAAAGGGGTATGCCGGCAGGGCAACCGTCCAAGACGGCCCCGACGGCCGGACCGTGGGATTCACCCCAGGTCGTGACAGAAAAAATCTTACCAAAAGTGCTAGACATGCCCAAAATATAGATAAAGAGCGGTATTTTCCCCTTTTTTTTATCCTTTTTGGGGAGAGTTTACTATATTTTACAATGCATCTAGGAGTTTTAATGCCGAGACTGTTGCTTATCATTACGCTATTTGTGTTCTCATCTTTTGTGAGTGCCTTTGCACAGCGTTCTGAAGATTTTGCAGGTATACCCTTCGGCTCCGACCGCCAGACCGTCATTGAAGAGGTCATGAAGATGGGTTACGAGCCCTATGGCCAGAGTGGCGAGGGCGAACGTGTTGTTATCCCCGTGTTCAAGTTCGGCGAACTGCCTGTGCAGGTAGACTTTATTTTCAACCAGAACGACAAGTTCTACGCTTTTGAAATCCGTACGGGCCGTGTAGAGGAATCCCGCAAGAACAAGGCCATCGAGGCCGCTGTGTACATGTCCGAGCAGTTCACCCTCAAGTACGGCAAGCCGGTAGAACCCGCCACCATCGACGAGACCAACATCAAGAACGGCAGGAACATCTACCAGGAGTGGTTCTCCGTCAAGTCCCTCAATGCCTACACCTCTGTGGTCAAGAACAACAACCGGTTCTTCGTGATGGGCGTGGTAGAGCACAGGGCCCTAGCCAAAGAGCAGAGCAAGAAGGCGAAGGCCAAAGAGAAGGCCGCCAGCGCCCCTGTCTTCTAACAAGTTTTTCGGAGCCTCGCCTACGCGGGGCTTTTTCTTTTTCTGACCCAGGAGTTTTCTATGTCCAAGCTCATGCGTTCCATTTCGGGTATCCGCGGTATCGTCGGGGACACTCTTACCCCCCAGGTCCTTTCTTCTCACGTAAAGGCCTTTCTCCAGATCACCAAGGCCAAGCGGGTAGTTATCGGCCGCGACAGCCGCCCCACCGGCGAGGCTATTTCCCAGTTCGTGGCGGGCATCTGCAGACTCTCTGGCGTAAACGTTATCGACGTGGGCCTTTCCACTACGCCTTCTGTTGAAATTTTGACCACCCACTTCAAGGCCGACGCGGGCATTATCATTACCGCAAGCCACAACCCGCTGGAGTGGAACGCACTTAAGTTCTTGAATAGCAAGGGGTTATTCCTCGGACCCGACGATGTAAAAAAATTGTTCGAACTGGCAGACCAGGACCGGTTCGATTATCCGGACTACAGAACCATGGGCAGCTACGAAGTGGCCCCCGATGCCGACGGTATTCACATCCAGGGAACCCTGGGTATTCCCTTCGTAGACGTAGAGGCTATCCGCAAATGCAAGTTCAAGGTGGCAGTAGACGCCGTGAACGGTGCGGGCAGCTACATTGTGCCTCGCCTGCTGGAGCAGCTGGGTTGCGAAGTGGTGCGTGTACACTGCGAACCCGACGGCACCTTCCCCCGTGGAGCAGAACCTATCCCCGAGAACCTGGGCGACCTGCGTGACGCCGTCAAGAAGAACGGCTGCGCCCTGGGCTTTGCCGTTGACCCCGATGCCGACCGTTGCGCCCTGGTAGACGGTTTAGGACAAAGTATCGGCGAAGAATACACTCTCGCCATCGCTACCGAAGAAGTGCTCAGCCAAAAGAAGGGAGCCACCTGCGTGAACCTTTCCACCAGCCGCATGAACGAAGACGTTGCCGAAAAGTACGGCTGTGAGTGCAGTCGAGCCAAGGTAGGCGAAATCAACGTGAGCCTGCAGATGATCGAGAAGGGCTGCATTATCGGTGGCGAAGGAAACGGCGGCGTAATCCTCCCCGCCCTCCACTACGGTCGCGACTCCTTGGTCGCGGCGGCTCTCGTGCTCAGCTGGATGGCCCACCACCAGGGTGGCCCTGAAAAGTTCGTGGCCGAGAACCCGGCCTACGTGATGCCCAAGAAAAAGTTCGAACTGGGCGACAAGAAGGTGACCGACATTTTGCCCAAGGTCAAGCAGGCCTTTGCCGACTGGAAGAGCGACGAGCGTGATGGCCTGTGGCTTGGTAAAGGAAAGTCCTGGGTGCATGTTCGCGCCAGCAACACGGAGCCTGTTATCCGCGTGATTGCCGAAGCCCCCACCGCCGAAGAAGCAGAAGCCCTCTGCTCTAAAGTAGAAGGGATGATTTAAAGTTCTTGCATGAACGGCAGCTGCTTGGCACGCTGCATCAAGCGATGGGCATGAGCCTCGTTCTTGGGCTGCGCCCCATACAAGAGTTCAAAGAATTTCTTGAGGCCCACCTCGCCGCCGCCCTGTTTCAAGATGTAAACCACCACCAAGTTCTGGGGCGCTACCGTCGAACTGATGATGTCGATATCCGTATTGCCCAGCTGCGAAACCGCCAGCTGGTAGGCGTCCTCTCCGTAATCCCGAATCAACTTCTGGATATCGCCCAAAGATTCAAAGCCCAGAGCCTTGAAAACCTTCAGGTAAGGCGTCAGGGACGACTCGTGAATCTCCGCCTGGTTGATAGAGGC
>CACZII010000205.1 GCA_902781185.1 Fibrobacter succinogenes | reverse complement strand
GCCGCTGGTGAATAGGTCTGGCCATCCTTAATGCCGATTCGGCTAAGGACAGCACGCTCATCCATATACTGGTTTCCTTCCACACGGACCTTATGGACCGTATTTTCCGCCATATAATCGGCAGACATTTGGGACATGTCCAAAAGCTGGGCCGATGCAAAACCCACAAAAAGGAGCAACAAAAAGACAACGCGAAGGCGCAGAATAAACCTACCTATCGATTCAAAAAAAGACAAAATTCTGCCCAAAAATACAAAAAAGAGGGGGATTTAGACCACAAGACGAAATTAAAAGAGGGGTAAAAGCCTACCCAATCCCCTTCCGACTTTACATTTTTTGTTCAAGAACGCGGTTTTGGTTCCTATCCATTTTTTTTCAATCTTTTTTGTTTTTTCTTGAAGAAAAAAAGATAAATTCTAGTCCATAATTTTTTCAAATTAGGTCCAAGAGACCACTACCTGAGGTTTTTATGTTAACCACCGCCTGGAACGACGAAGAAAACAAGGTCCTGCCCGAAATGGCACTGGACTTCATGCCCGAAGAAAAGCTGCGCGAACTGCAGCTGCAAAGACTCCGTGCCACCGTAAAGCTTGCCTATGAAAAGGTTCCCCTGTTCCGGGAACGCATGGACGAGAAGGGCGTAAAGCCCGAAGATATCAAGACGCTCTCCGACATCAAGAAGGTCCCCTTCAGCATGAAAAAGGACCTGCGTGACACCTACCCCTACGGTCTTTTCGCCGTAGACCTGAGCGAAGTGGTCCGCCTCCATGCCAGTTCCGGCACCACCGGCAAGCCCATCGTGGTAGGCTACACCAAGGAAGACATGGAAGTCTGGGCCCAGGTGGTCAAGCGTGGACTTTTGGCCTGCGGATTCAGAAGCACCGACATCGTACAAAACTTCTACGGCTACGGCCTGTTTACCGGAGGGCTTGGCATCCATGGCGGTTTTGAAGCTCTGGGCGCCACAGTAATTCCTATCAGCGGCGGCAACACCGAACGCCAGGTGATGCTCATGAAGGACTTCGGGGTCACCGCCGTGGGCGGAACTCCCAGCTATTTCGTCCGCATTATCGACGTGGCCGAAAAGATGGGCGTGGACCTGTCTAAGTTGAACGTGAAGCGCGGTATCTTTGGGGCGGAGCCCTGGAGCGACGGCATGCGCGACTACATCGAAGAAAAGACCGGCATCAAGGCCTACGACATTTACGGACTTTCTGAAATCGTGGGCCCGGGTGTGGGTTGCGAATGCGAATGCCGCGACGGTATTCACATTTTCGAAGACCATTTCTACCCCGAAATCATTGACCCCGAAACCCTGGAACCCCTGCCCGACGGCGAAGAAGGCGAACTGGTCATCAGTACCCTCAGCAAGAAGGCTATGCCTATTCTCCGCTACCGTACCCGCGACATCACCGCTATCGAAAAGACCAAATGCAAATGCGGCCGTACCATTCGCCGTATCCGCCGCATTGGCCGCCGTAGCGACGACATGATTATCATGCGTGGCGTGAATGTGTTCCCGAGCCAAATCGAGACGGCCCTGCTCCGTGCCGAAAAGGCATTGCCGCACTACCAGATTGTGCTGGACACCAAGAACAACATGGATACTCTGGAAGTGAAGGTGGAAGTTTCCCGCGACATGGTGAGCGACTCTATGGGCGCCATGGAACAGCTGAACAAGAAGTTCAAGCACTCCATCGAGCAGATTCTCGGCATTTCCGTCATCGTCACTCTTTGCGAACCGGATTCCCTGCCCCGTAGCGAAGGCAAGGCGAAGAGAGTGATTGATAACAGGAAGAAGATGTAGCGCCGAAGGCGCAATGTGGGATGTGGAACGTGTAATGAGTAATTTCACATCTCACATTTCACACTACACACTTCGTTCCTCACAAAAAGTTTTAAGACAGGAGTAAAAAAAAATGAAAATCCCTCAGGTTTCAGTATTTGTATCCAATAGGCCCGGCCGTTTGCAGACCGTATGCCGTTCTCTTGCCGATGCAGGCGTAAACCTGCTTTCGCTGACCCTTGCCGACTCCGGCGAATTCGGTCTTATCCGCCTTATCGTGAACAATCCCGAAAAGGCGGTGGATGTGCTGGCCAAGGCGGGCCTCAGCGCCACCATTACCGACGTAGTAGCCTGCCCCGTGAATGCTGCTATCGGAGGCCTTGCCGAATTGCTTTCTACCGCAGTGGGTAGCCAGCAAATCGACTACATGTATGCCTACCCCTCTACCTTGGACGGATCCAACATCATGATTCTCCGTTTCCAAGACACGGACAAAGCTATTGAAGCCCTGAAGGCCACCAACTTCAAGGCTATCAGTAAAGAAGAACTGTTCAAGAACTCCTAAACCTTTTAGGCTATTTTGAACTATCTCTCCGTAATTCTCATTGCGGTTATCGAGGCCATGGATTGCTTTGCCGTGGCCACTTCTATTGGGCTTGGGCGCTCGGGAGTGTCTCGGCTGAAAGCCCTTGTCCTTGCACTGTCCTTCGGTTTTTTCCAGGGGGGTATGACCCTTTTGGGCTTTTTCTCCGGAACCTTAGCAAGGCATTGGATTCACGACCTGGGCTCGATTATCGCCTGCGCCATCCTCTGCATTTTAGGAGCAAAATTTATCTGGGAGTCCTTTAGCAAAAAGGATGAGCAGAAAAAAATTAAGGACCTCGGTTTCACAAGCATTGTACTCCTGTCCCTTGCCACAAGTATCGATGCTCTTACTATCGGCATTTCCTTTGCCTTTGTGGAAATTGACATCGCCTTCGCTACAACGGCCATTTCCCTTGCGGCACTGCTGTTCGGGATTCTGGGTTTTGAACTCGGCAACCGCGCAGCAAAAATCTTTAAGACCAATTTGCCCCAAGTTTTCGCAGGAATCATCCTGATTGCCATCGGAATCAAGTTTCTAGTTGCCTAAAGGTTAAAGAAATGAGCCTCAATTCAAACCGCATGGACGCCTACCTGGCCTTCTTGGGTGTGGAACGGAACCTTTCCCCCAAGACTATCCAGAGCTACCAGGAGGACTTGCGGCATTTCGTAAACTGGCT
>CACZII010000204.1 GCA_902781185.1 Fibrobacter succinogenes | reverse complement strand
GACTGTATCAAGTGTATTTGCTGGCGTCACAACCAAAATTTCGCATAAAGCTGATTTGCTATTATCCCAAAACGAGATTTTGCCGAAATACTCTAAACAAAATTTTGCTTAAAACCAAGCGAGACAAAGAACGCTTTGGTGTAGCGTATAATATACGTGAGCCAAAGCGTGATGCAGTATCGCGATGTGTTTTTAGCGAAATTTTATCCTTTAATAGCGTCGCCCATGGAGAACATAGGCATATACATGGCAATCAAAAGACCACCGACCGCGCCGCCCAGGAACACGATGATAATAGGTTCCATCATGCCCACCACGCTGTCCACGGCGGCGTCCACTTCTTCATCGTAGAAGTCGGCGAGCTTTATGAGCATGCCGCCTAGGTTACCGGTCTTTTCACCCACGCCGGTCATCTGGATAACCATGGGAGGGAAAATGCCGACGTCGGTCATGGGTTCTGCGATGGACTTACCACCAGCGATGCCGATGGAAATCTTGTTGATGGATTTTTCCACTACCTTGTTGCTCACGGTAGAGGCCACCACTTTCAGGGAGTCCATGATGGATACACCTGCATTCAAGAGGGTTCCCAGGGTGCGGGCAAAGCTTGCAGTTGTAGACTTGATTTGCAGGTCTCCCAACTTGGGCACTTTAAGCATGAATCCGTCCCAGGCAAACCTGACAGCTGGGACCTTCATGGACATTTTGAACCCGACAATCAGAATGACGACTCCTATGACCATGAATGCTGCGTTGTCGCGTATAAAGTCCGATATGCCCATCACCACGAGGGTCGGGGCGGGGAGTTCTGCGTCCAAGGCGGCGAACTGTTCGGCGAAGGTGGGCACCACGAAAGTCATAAGGGCAATCACCACCAAGATACCTACGATAACGAGCATCACAGGGTAGGTTAGAGCCTTCTTCACCTTGCGTTTTAGGCGTTCTTGGTTTTCCAGGGTTTCTGCTAGACGGGCGAGAATGCCGTCCAAGATACCACCCGCTTCACCGGCGGCCACCATGTTTGTGTACAAGGGGCCGAACACCTTGGGATGCTGTGCCAGGGCGTCTGCCAGCGAAGAACCACCATTGATGGACTGGGTAATCTTGTGGATGACGGACTTGAGTTCGGGGTTTTCGCATTGCTCTTCTAGGATGTTCAAGCATTGGAGCATGGGAAGGCCTGCTGAACTCATGGACGAGAACATACGTGTGAATCGCGCAATGTCGGCGTGCTTGATGCCGGACCCGATTTTAATCTTGATTTCGGTGGGCTTCTTCTTCAGGCTGGTGATGACAAGCCTGCGGCGCAGGAGCATGGCTTCGGCTTCGGCTTTATCCTTAGCTTCCAGAGAACCCTGGAAAACGTTGCCCTGGGTGTTTTGGGCTTTGTATAGGAATTCTGGCATAGATTATACCCCTTCCTTTACGAACAGCTGTTCCAGCTGGTCTGGGCTGGGCGAGCGGGAGAGAGCCTCGAAACGGTCTACCTTGCGGTTCTTGACCAGTTCGCACAGACACATGTTCATGGTGTTCATACCGAACTTTTGGCCGATTTCAATCATGGATTCAATCTGGTGTACCTTGTCGTCACGAATCAGGGCGCGGATACCGGGAGTCACGTTCATGATCTCGTAGGCCATGACACGGCCGCCGCCAATGCGGGGAACCAGGGTCTGGCAGATCACGCCCTGGAGCACAAAGGACAGCTGGGTACGTACCGTCTGCTGTTCACCCTTGGGGAACGCGTCCACGATACGGTTGATGGTCTGTACGCAAGAGTTGGTGTGCAGGGTTGCAAATGCCAAGTGACCCGTTTCGGCAATGGTGAGTGCCGCGCGGATAGTTTCCAGGTCGCGCATTTCGCCGATGAGCACCACGTCAGGGTCCTGACGCAGGGCCATCTTCAGGGCCTGGGCAAAACTGTTGGTGTCGCTACCGACTTCGCGCTGGTTCACCATACAGCCCTGGTGCTTATGCAAGAATTCAATAGGGTCTTCTACCGTGAGAATGTGGTCGTGACGTTCCTTGTTGATCTTATCGATCATGGCGGCCAGGGTGGTAGACTTACCGGAACCGGTAGCACCGGTCACCAGCACCAGGCCCGAAGGACGGGTGGTGAACTCGGCCAGGATTTTCGGGAGTCCCAAGTCCTTGAAGGTGCGAATGTCCAGCGGAATGATACGCAGGGCGAGAGCAACGCAGCCACGCTGCAGGTAGGCGTTGGCACGGAAACGGGCGAGGTTTGCGATACCGAAGGAGAAGTCGCATTCCTTTTGCTGCTCGAAGGTCTTCTTCTGCATCTCGTTCATGAGACTGTAGGTCATGCGCATGGTCTCGTCCGGTTTCAGCTTGTCGGCCCCGATAGGGGTGAGTTTGCCGGAGATACGGAGAAGGGGAGGGGAGCCTGCCGTGATGTGTAAGTCGGATGCTCCACGTTTGACCATTTCAGAAAGAAGTTCTTGAATATTGTATGCCATATCCAAGAATATAACTAAAAAGGAGCGAAATTTCATAAATTCTACGGCATAATGCGTTTTTCTTCACTAAAATGGGCCCTGATTCCCCTCTTTTTGCTAGGGGGCGTCTACCTGTACCGCACCATAAGCCTGGAGCGGTCATTCCGGGAAATTCCAAAGGCCGTGGTGAACTTCGAGGCCCTTAAAGCCGACGGTAGTCGGACGGACTATGCAAGTGAAAAAGGGACGGCTACTCTAATCGTGCTCAGCGCCAGTTGGTGTCCAGGTTGCCTTATGGAAATTCCCATGCTTCAAAATTTTTATCGGGAATATGGTTCCAGAGGACTCAAAATCCTGATGATTGATGAAGACGACAACCTGAAGGCCATGGCCCGTTTCCAGAAGGCGAAAGAAATGCCCTGGACCGTGGTCCATTGGAACTACGATGCCATGAATGCTCTAGGGAATCCGGGCGTTATTCCGGTCAGTTACTTGGTTGACCATGCCGACAACATCGATAAGGTGTTTGTGGGCGATGCAAACGAGTCGGAACTGAGACGGCGGATTGAAAAACTAGTGGGAAAAAACTAGGCAATTGGGCTGGGGAACAGAATCACATCCTTGATTTCTTTCTT
>CACZII010000203.1 GCA_902781185.1 Fibrobacter succinogenes | reverse complement strand
GACCTGAAGAAGCTCTTCAAGGGCGGCTTCAACACGGGCCACGGCCACCTGCGCGAGCCCAAGGATATCCGTAGCTATGCGGCTCTGGCGGCTATTGCCATACAAAGTAACCAGAACGACCAGCACGGTGGCCAGTCTATCCCTAACTTCGACTACGCCATGGCCGACGGCGTGCGCATCACCTACCGCAAGGCTTACCTCTCCAACCTGGTGAAGGCCCTGATTCTCTTTACCGGCAAGGAAGAATCCGAGATTCTGCCGGGCGTCAAGAAGCTCCACGCCGAGATGGCCGAGATGGGCATGGTGGCGACCCTCGTCCCCAATGAAAAGTTCGTGGAAGCCGAAGCCCGTGAGCTTTCCAAGATTTACGATACCGAAATGGTGATGAAGGCCCAGAAGTTCGCTGAGAAGCAGGCCTACGAAGAGACGGACAAGACCACCTTCCAGGCCATGGAAGCCTTCGTTCACAACCTGAACTCCATGCACAGCCGCGCCGGCGCCCAGACGCCGTTCTCCAGCATCAACTACGGTATGTGCACCGAACCCGAAGCCCGCATGGTCATGAAGAACCTGCTGCTCACTACCGACGAGGGCCTGGGTGGTGGCGAGACGGCCATCTTCCCGATCCAGATTTTCCGCGTCAAGGAAGGCATCAGCCTCAATCCGGGCGACCCCAACTACGACCTCTTCAAGCTGGCCTGCAAGGTGAGCGCCAAGCGCCTGTTCCCCAACTTCAGCTTCCAGGACGCCCCGTACAACCTGCAGTACTACAAGCCGGGCCACCCCGAAACCGAAATTTCTTACATGGGTTGCCGTACTCGCGTTATCGGCAACAACTACGACCCGAGCCGCGAAATCAGCTTCGGTCGTGGCAACCTGAGTTTCACATCCATCAACTTGCCCCGCATCGCCATCAAGATGAAGTCCGTGGACCTGTTCTTCAAGGAACTGGACCGCATGCTGCAACTGGTGAGCGACCAGCTCATGGAACGCTTTGCCGTCCAGAGCCGCCGCAAGGTCAAGAACTTCCCGTTCCTCATGGGACAGGGCGTGTGGATTGATTCCGAAAAGCTTGGCTGGGAAGACACCGTAGGCGAAGTCATCAAGCACGGTACCCTTTCCATCGGCTTTATCGGTCTGGCTGAAACCCTGGTGGCCCTTACGGGCAAGCACCACGGCGAATCCGAGGCCTCCCAGGAACTGGGCCTCAAGATTATCAGCCACATGCGTGAATTCTGCGACAAGGAATCCAAGCGTCTGGGCTTGAACTTCAGCTTGCTTGCCACTCCCGCCGAGGGCCTCTCCGGCCGCTTTGTGCGCATGGACAAGAAGAAGTTCGGCATTATCCCGGGCGTTACCGACCGCGACTACTACACCAACTCGTTCCACGTGCCGGTGTACTACAAGATTTCCGCATTCAAAAAGATTTCCCTGGAAGCCCCGTACCACGCTCTCACCAACGCTGGCCACATCAGCTACGTGGAACTGGACGGCGACCCGAGCCAGAACCTGGATGCCTTCGAGAAGATTGTGCACCACATGGCAAAATCCGGTATCGGCTACGGCTCCATCAACCACCCGGTGGACCGCGACCCGGTCTGCGGATTCGTGGGAGTTATCGGAGACTGCTGCCCCCGCTGCGGACGTAGCGAAGGCCACGCCATTTCCGAGGCCAAGATCGAGGAACTGCGCAAGCTTTACCCGGGTATGCCTGCGTTCAAGGGAATTAGGTAATTAACATAAGGAGGACCAAATATGTCTGAAAAAGAACTGAACAAGTATGGCGAGGGCGTCGGTTTCGAACGCATCCGCCGCATCACCGGTTACCTGGTCGGTACAATCGACCGCTTCAACAACGCCAAGCGCGCCGAAGTGAACGATCGTGTCAAGCACGGGGTGTAATACGGAACAGCAAACTCCGAGACTTCGCATTGCGGGAATCGAGCCTGAATCCTTCGTGGATGGGCCCGGCATCCGCATGACGATTTTCACCCAGGGGTGCCATCACCATTGCCCCGGTTGCCAGAACCCGCAGACCCACGACTTTGCAGGCGGTCATTTTATCGACATCGAAGAAATCCTTGCGATGATCGACGAGAACCCCCTGCTGGACGGAGTCACTTTCAGCGGTGGCGACCCTATGGAGCAATCGGCGGCCCTGATCCCGCTGGCCCGAGAAATCAAGGAACGGGGTATGAACCTGATTATCTATACGGGTTATACCTACGAGCGTCTCATGGAACTGAAGGATGAACGTCCGGATTTCTTTGAGTTGCTCACCTTCGCCGATATCCTGATTGACGGACCCTTCGTGATGGCGAAACGCTCGCTGGAACTCAAGTTCCGCGGCTCATCTAACCAGCGCATCATCGACGTGCAAGAAAGCCTGGCCCAGGGTCAGGTGGTGCTGCACCAGATTCAGCTGGAGGAAATGGCAGGCTACCGCGAACCTATCGCCGTTTAGCCTAGCGCCAATTTCCAGGCGGCCAGGTACAGGCCGTAATACATTAAAAGACCAAGATCGTCTGCGCTTGAAAGGGGAGTCCCCCAGCGCAGACTCTTTTTTTTCGGTATGAACCCGCAGAAAAGCCCGGCCACGAACCCGTAGGCGTGTCCCAATATGTCGGCGTTCTCCCCAAGCCCGAGGAACACCGCGAGAGATGCGGCCCCACACAGGGGCGCAAACCTGCGGAGCATCCCGTGGCTCTCCCTAGGCATCAGCCTAAACTCGATGACGGCAAGACACCCGATGGCGGCGAACACGAAGGTGGAAAACCCGAGGGAGCGAAAGTCCGTCTGCACCGTGGCCGAGACGCAGAGATTCGCTATGGCGGCAGCCGCTGCGATGAAGGGCGCAAGCCTAAGAAACGGTATACGGAAGGTGATCATGTTCATCACGATGTAGCCGCAGAGCAGGTTCGAAGCTAGGTGACGCATGTCGCCGTGGAGGGTCTGGGCGGTAAGGCTCCGCCACCATTCCCCCTTCAGGACCTTGGCGGCGTCGGAAACTCCCGGCCCGTGCAAGTTCAGCTTGTCCGAAAAATCGATGAGGGTAAAAATGACAGGCGCAAGCAACACCCACAGGGGCTGCAGG
>CACZII010000202.1 GCA_902781185.1 Fibrobacter succinogenes | reverse complement strand
CGCCTGTTCGGCTACAGCGACAACAACGACGTAGTACCTGTGCTGCGGGTAGATTCCACCGACATCTACGGAGTCCACGACACCGTAAGCCAGAGTTACGTGTTCACGAGCCCCCGTCCCATCGACACCATCCAGATTCAATTCCGTTGGGTGGATTCACTTAAGCAAGCCACCGTAGCACAGTTCATCAACGATTCACTCCTACAAGATTCCATCGCAAGGGCTGATTCTTTAAAGGCGGATTCCCTAAAGAAAGACTCCCTGAGCAAAGATTCCCTAAAGAAAAATGGCAGCGACACAGGCAAGGTCGAAAAAGCGAAAGTACCCACCAACGTACTGACCCTGCAAAACGCACAGCTTCAAAATGCGCAGCCAGCCCTAGATTCCATGTTCCAGGGAGAATGCGACGTTCTGGATACCGCCTGCATCGCTCGGGAAGAGGCCAAGAATAAGGACACAACTGTCAACAACAGATGCGCCGAACTGGCCGCCAAAAAAGCGAACATCAATTACGAAGAAGGTGAACAGGACCCCACCAACAACCCCGACGACCACTGCTTTACAGATCCTGCCGCCGTGCCGGATTCTGTCAAGAAAAACGCCCGTCCACGCTTTACCCTGACCGGCATTCTTTCCGAGAACGACGCCCCAGGCATCATATACACCAACGTGGGAATCAACGGAGCAAAGGTCCACGACTATTTCGAAGAAGTATGCCCGCTTTTCGAGAAAGAAATGGAATACTTCAAGCCCGACCTGGTGATTTTTGCCATCGGTATCAACGATGCCAACGTGCAGCACTTTAACGACAAGCAGTTCCGTGAAGATTATGACCAACTGATTGCGCGCTTCAAGAAGGTGAATCCCAACGTAGCCTTTATCTTCGAGACCAACAACGACATGTTCCGCAAGATCAAGCGAAAAAAATTCGTGCAGCATGGAAACGGCGAAGTGGCCCGCAAGTCTTTCTTTATGCTGGCCGACAAGCACAAGGCCGGCGTCTGGGACAAGTTCAGTATCATGGGTGGCCTGGGTTCCATGGCCAAGTGGGAAAAGGCTAGTCTTGCCAAAAAGGACAAGGTCCATTTCAACCTCACCGGCTACAACCTGCTGGGCGACCTGTTCTACAAGGCCCTCATCCAGGCCTATCAGGACCATATCGCCAACCTGCCCGCGCAAACCAAGCAAGAGAATAAACCTGCGGTCCAACAGACTACAACAAATGCGAAAGACGAGAGAGGTAATAAGTAAAGACCATGCTTGACTACTTAATTCCCTACCTCACCCGTACTTTTTCCTTTGACCCCAACAGCCCACTGCTGTTTACCCAGTTCTATTTCTGGGGATTCTTCGCCGTTGTATTTGCGATGCTCACCCTGGTCAAGAACCGCATTCTGCTCCGCAACGCCTTCTTGTTTGCTACCAGCATGTTCTTCTACTACAAGACCAGCGGAAGCTATGTCTGTATTCTCGTATTCTGTGTAATAGCGAACTTCTTTATTGGCAAATGGATTGAGAAGGCCGAACAGCATTGGAAAAAGAAGCTCTGGATGATTATCATCGTCATCATCGACCTTCTGGTATTGTGCTACTACAAGTATTCCTATTTCTTCCTGGACGCCCTCCGCGACTTTACGGGAATTGAGCTTCACGTCTATAACTTCTTCGCCGCGGCCTCCAATAAGATGTTCGGCACCCACTCCCTGGTAGATACCATTATCCTGCCGGTGGGTATTTCCTTCTTCACGTTCCAGGCTATAAGCTACTGCATTGACATTTACCGTGGAAAGATCAAGGCCGTCACCAACATTCTGAACTTCGGTTTCTACCTGACCTTTTTCCCGCAGCTGGTGGCGGGCCCCATCGTGCGTGCCGACAAATTCGTACCCCAGCTTTACAAGAAGTATTTCCTCCCCCGCCGCACCTTCGGCATTGCCGTATTCTGGGTGCTGAACGGCCTTGCCAAGAAGATCATTCTGAGTGACTACCTGGCCACCAACTTTGTGGACCGCGTCTTTGACACGCCCCTGCTGTTCACCGGCCTTGAAAACCTGATTGCCCTGTTCGCCTATTCTCTGCAGGTTTATGCCGACTTTTCGGGCTATACTGACATTGCCATTGGCGTGGCACTCCTCATGGGATTCAGACTGCCACAGAACTTCAACAGCCCTTACAAGGCCCTCAGCCCTACGGAATTCTGGCGTCGCTGGCATATCAGCCTTTCCAGCTGGTGGCGCGACTACCTGTACATTCCCCTGGGCGGCAACCGTGGGGCCTCCGTGGGCACATTCTTCTGGATGGGATTCCTGAGCCTTGTGGCTATTCTTCTTTCCGGAAGCGTCTGGGTAGGCATTGCGCTTGGTGTATTCTTCCTCTACATCGCCATCTACGCCTACATCAAGCCGGAATCCCGCAAGTTTATTACCACCAACATGAACGCCATGGCGACCCAAGTCGTGGGAGGTTGGTGGCATGGCGCCAGCTGGAACTTCATCATCTGGGGTGGCCTCAATGGTTTCGGCCAGGTGTTCAACAAGATCTGGGTCAAGCGAGGCCCCGGATTCCGCGCCACAGTGTCCCTGCTATTCTTTGCCATCAGCGCCATCGTCTACAAACATCTGCACACTCCCATCTGCGCCATTACCGCCGTATGGTTCGGCGTTCTGTTCCTCGGCATCTACAGTGTCATGATTTTCAGACTGTTCAGTCAAAAGACCTTCCACTGGCTCTATACCGCCTGGAACGTGACCTTGACCTTCGTGTTCATTACCTTCACCCGTCTTTTCTTCCGTGCAGGCTCTAATCTGGATCCTGCTGAAGCCAACGAAGTAGCTTGGAATACTGCCAAGAACATGATCAACCAGATGGGTACCGCCTGGAAATGGGACAACTTGGGTACCATCGCCTGGGAACACATCAACATCATCTTAGTGTTCATCGCAGGCATGCTCATCCACTGGATTCCCAAGAAGTTCAAGCGTTCATCATCTTCGTGATTTACCAGTTCATGAGCGCGGACAGCTGCCCGTTCATTTACTTCCAGTTCTAAAGCGACTTTGTCGCAATGTGAAGTGTGTAGTGTGTAATGTGAAGTGACTAATGTGTATAACTAATTACACACCTCACATTTATACTTTCGCTTCACTCATGTCCCAAAAGTGTGCAAGGCGAATAAAGCAAAATCAAGATTACTTGATTTTATTTTTGAGCCGAAGCCACGAACGCCAAAGGCGTTAAATGCTCGGCTCGGCCATGTCCAAACAAGTTTGGCCGTGTCACTCGCCTTATGCATTTGTCACATTTCACACTGCCGACAGCTTTGTCCGATGTGGCTAAAGGCCTCTACAACCTTCGGGTCAAAATGCTTGCCCGCCCCTTCGGTAATGATAGCCATTGCCTTCTCGAAAGTGAAGGGCTTCTTGTACACACGTTCTGCCACCAAGGCGTCGAACACGTCGGCTACCGCCATAATGCGGGCCGAAAGCGGAATCTCGTCACCCTTGATCTTTGTGGGGTAACCCGAGCCGTCCCATTTTTCATGATGGTAGTGGGCCATCTCGACGGCTTCTTTCAAGTATTCCGCCTCCATGGTGTCACCCGTATTCTCAACAATCTTCTGCAGAATCTTCCACCCTTCGGTGGTATGAGTCTTCATGATTTCGAACTCTTCGTCGGTCAGCTTCCCTGGCTTATTCAGAATCAAGTCCGAAATAGCAATCTTGCCTATGTCATGGAGAGGTGCCGAACGCTTGAGCCTAGCGATATAATCTTCGGTGAGCACGTCGGCGTAGAAGCCTTCTTTCTTTAGCTGGCGTGCAACAGCCTCTACATAGGCTGCCGTTTTCTTAATGTGGTTTCCAGTACCCTCGTCGCGAGCTTCCACCAATTCAGCGAAACTGACGATAATTTCGTCCTGCATACGGGTGATACGCTCATTCTGGGCTTCAACCTTGACAATGTAGAGAAGGAAATCTTCCGCCATGGTGGAGAAGGCCTTGTACAGGTTCTCAACTTCATCGTCTGAATGGATGTCCAAAGCTTTCACACGGCGCATGCTTATCTTGCGGCCCGCTTCGGAATTATGGGCAAAGGAGCTGGCCACCTGGGACATCCGATTGATGGGAATGACTATGCCCCGTTTCATACTTTCGGTAACCAGGCACATAATCACCAGGGAAACGCCAAAGAACAAGGACAATTCCTTGATAAGGAACGAAATTTCATCCATCATGATAGATTCCATGGTAATGTCCGCCGCCACGTAGGCAACAGTTGTGCCAGAAGAATCCTTCAAGGGTTTATAAACCGTCAGTAACCATCCAAAGGAATCGTCAGAAACCACGGGTTCAATAGTATCGCCCTTAAAGAGAGCGGGCAAATACTTTTCAAAACTGGGGTCAAAGGGGATTACATCTCCCAGCTGGCTGGGCTCCTCCCCTTCCGTAGATTCCAGATCAAAAATGACATGACAACCATCTTGCGCAATATGATAGACGTACAGGTATTTTGCCGTAGGGAATCCTTCCCTTATGGAGTACAGTTTTTTCTCCGTCTCAACATACCCCTCCGACTCACGCCCCTCCTGCAGGTATGTCATCAGGCGGTCCGCATCAAGAACAATGGCGGCTGCATCCGTGAGGCCGTACGCAATGGAGGTGTACTTGGCAACGGCCTTTTCCTTGTAGAGGAAATACCCAATATTTGCAACAAAAGCAGCAAGCAACACTTCCGAAATGATGACAACCGCCATCACCTTTCTCAGCAGGGGATGCCGAACACCCATTACAGAATCGCGGCCACGGACATTTCTCAGAAAAACGTGGTTTAGGTGGCTCTTGACCTTACGCGAAATAAAGTGGAATATGAGTACCGCAAAGACAACAGACACGCCCTTGTCAAAAAGGTCCACCACCACATCAGCCATCAACTGCGATTGGAAGACACTGGTCCCCAAGCTTTCATGAAGGTATTGAGCAAAGGGAGCAGAGACTCCCGTCCCAAAACTCTGGCGGTGCAGATAGTAGGTAAATACAGAACCAAGACCTCCGCCCAGCAAGGCGTAGCAGATAATGGCCACGAACAGTTTAGGAATACTAGAAAAGAATTTTCTATTGAAGAAGAAAACCGTCGCAAGACCGATAAAGATGCTGATAACCCCGTAATACAGGGAGAATGAGCCCGAAAAACTCTTTACCACATTCGTGCAGAAACCAACGAGTACGGCGGGCAAAACACCACCCAGCATAGCCGCCAGCAATGTACCGACGCAGTCAAGGAACAGCGGCAACCCCAGAACTCCCACCAATTTGGTGGGAAGAATATTCAGGAGGATTCCCAAGAGGACAAGCAGGGCACCAACGCCCACACCAACCCACTTTCTTTTCCCATTATCGCTCATCGTAGTAAAAATTATAAATAAATCACCTCAAATGGAACATTTTGTAACTACGTTCCTCTTTTTTATGACCCCTCTCCAACAAAAAACACCCCCTTTTCTATAATTCTAGCTAGTTGAAGAATCGAACTTCGACATTCCTTAGACCCGCCGTCCTTACGACGGCGATTGTGGGTGTATTGGCTCTATGCACCTGGTTGTCCGACTATTTGCTTGACGTGCTCCTTTCAAGTCCCCACAGTTTCGGCAGCCTGGAAATTTCGCCCCACGGACACCGCCAGGACGGTTACCTGACCCACCACTGGGATTCTATCGCCATCAAGAACGGCGAGAACGTCTTCATCCTGCGAAATACGGATCTAGATATCACCCTGTTCCAGGAGAACCGGAATATCCAGCTTCAAGCAGGAGAAGTCAATGTAAGCGTATCTACCGCTGGCCCTCCAAAAGAAAAGAATGTGGAGACAGACAGTTCTCCGCCCTCATTGCCAGAACACGCAAAATTCTACGTGCCGGTAAACATCGGCATCGGAAAACTTACCGTAGACGTGGATTCCAGTAAATACTGGGAAGCCAAGGACATTTCTCTAAAGAGCGAGGGCTCCACCAAAGCCCGGTTTAGCGCTGATAGCATCAAGGGAGACTATGTAAAGCATCCCGCCAAGGTAGCCGTATCCCTAGACTTCCAGTCCGAGCAAATCAAGATGAAGGGCAAGGTGGTTGCTGGCCCCGATTCCATCGCCGTAGATGCCACCACTTCCAGGAAAAACTTGGCGGCCGTTTCCACTCGCATCGGCGAGTTCTGGCCACTGATGCCCCTAAACGCTACCATCAGGGTCAGAGGAAACCAGAAACGATTCAACTCCGATATTCTGCTAAAGAATGACGAAGGTGGAACGATCCACCTTACTGCGGATATGGACATGAAACTCAACGGTACCGCATCGGGTAAAATTGAGAAGATGAGTGCTGAATTCGGTCCGCAGATGATGCCTCTAGACATGACCATTCACTCTGCAGAAAAGAAGGGGAACAAGATAACGGCAAAGGTGGAAACCCGACAAGGGTCCGTGGTCGAGGCAAACATTGACCTGGATAGCGACATCCCCGTCACCTACACGGGAGACATATCACCTCTTGAACCATGGGCTCTAGACTGGACAAAGGGACAACTCATCCTCAAGGAACGGTTCAAAGCTTACGGAACTGTCTTTGACGGGAAGACGAGAATCTTCGTCAAGATACCGAATGTGGAGTACGCCTACCAGATGAAGGCAGACTCGCTACAGACGGTATTGCTCATCGACAAGCACGGCATCGATTTCTCAAAGGGCGTCATCTACACCCCCAAAGAAACATTCGACTTCACGGGCGACGTTGTTTGGGACGAACCGGCTCCCCATACCTCCTGGAACGTGACGCAACGTCATGGTGGAAACGCCAAGGCGTACGTAACCATCATGGATTCCATTACCATCGATGTCTCTGCCGACCAGGTGGAAATATCCACCATCCCCTTCGCCAAGATGAAACTGAACGAAAAACTGAATGGTAAGGTTAGCGGCAGCTGGAAACAGAACTTTGATACCAACGTGGGTAAAGCCGATGTAAGCATGGACGGCAAATTTGACCCCTACAACCTAAAGGGAAGCGTCTCCGCAAGGCAAAACGGCGACACCATCTTTATTGACAAGGCGGAAGCCATCCAGAGCCAGAACAAGGTCCAGGGCGAAGCTATCTTCATACTGCCAAATGATTCCAACCCCGAGTTCAACCCCACAGGCATGTTACCCGTGCAGGTCATCCATGCCTGGGCCGCATCCGAGAAGTTCAACATCCCGCTATTGCTGGACCCCATCAACGACACTACCTTCACCTCGGGCTTTATCAACGGTGATATCGCCTTTGAAGAAAAGATAGGCCTCCAGGGAAACATTGAATTTACTGACATAGAGTTCAGCAAGATTCCATCTTACGTTTTCAACATCAAGAAAATGAATCTCTTTGCCGAAGGAAGCAAGGTGGAACTGAACGCCTACCTGGGAATCGGCGGAGGCGGCTGGACAGGAACAACTCAAGTCACCCTAGACAACATATTCAATGACAAGAGACACGTCAGCCTTTCTCACAATACTGATAACGGAGGAAACCTGTGGGCAGAAGGCTTTAT
>CACZII010000201.1 GCA_902781185.1 Fibrobacter succinogenes | reverse complement strand
AAATTTGGGGAACCATGCGGGAGTAGCTCAGTTGGTAGAGCGCGACCTTCCCAAGGTCGATGTCGAGGGTTCGAAACCCTTTTCCCGCTCGAAAAACAAAAAGACGCCATCAGGCGTCTTTTTGTTTTTATGGCGGGTGTTAGAAGGGATGAGAACCCTCGAAGAGGGTTTGGCAGTAGCGACCAAGGCGAGAGCAGAAAAAAGGATTTTTTTTATGCCGAGCCGCCCGAGCGGACGTCGAAGACGTCACAAAATTGCCTCCTTCGCGTTCTTCCGTCGTCACTCTCGCGAAGGCGAGAGTCTGCTTTCCTCTTGATTGAACCTTTCAATTAACAAATCTTTCCCTTGATGTGTGTTCCCTCGCTCGCAGATTCACTTTGTTCGACTGTTCTCTCGGGAAGCACACATCTCGGTCAAAAAACAAGCGTTGGCTCTGGCATACAAGTGCTTTTTCGGGTAAGAATATTTACTACAGGTCCGAGCAGTTACAACAGGCGGAAACTCTTGTGACTGTTAGTCCCTGCGAGTTTCCCCCGAGATGTCTTCCCCGCATCCTTCCCTGTCATCCCCGCGATCCCTCTTGTCATCCCCGACTTGGTCGGGGATCTCCCCTCTTTCCCCGCATTTCACAGCCCCTTCATTTGGCATTTCCGAAAATTTTATATAGATTACAGACAAACAAACCTCCTCAAAAAAAGGATTGGACATGAAAAAGCTTTTCCCTGAACTTTCATTCGCGGCCCTGTGCGCCGCGCTGCTGTCTGCCTGCAGTAGTGGTTCGGGAACCAATAGCGAACCTTTGGAAATTAGTTCGAATTCCTCCTCAGGGGCGGACCTGTTTGCCGAGACTTTCGATGACCTGCCAGTTTGTACTGTAAATCGCGAAGGTGCAATCGCCTACGTGAAGGACGAAAAGGCCGCCTACGCATGCGAAGGCGGCGACTGGACTTTGGACGATGAAGATTCCACCGAAAGAAAATCAAATGGCGATACTGGTAACGACGGCAAGTCCAGCGCTTCCGAAGAACCGGAATCCAGTGGCTCCGAAGGCGTGGAAGGTTCTTCCGCAAGCGTTCCCGGCGGCAGCAGCGATGGCAGCGTTTATGACGCCGATAAGAACACCCTGAAGGACCTGCGGGACGGTCAGATTTACAAGACCACCACCATCGAAGTCCCGTCAAAGAACTATTCTGAGGTGTGGATGGCCAAGAACTTGAACTACGAGACGGATAACAGCTGGTGCGGCGGCGGAAGTGGAACCACAGAAGGCGATTGTTCCGTCTACGGTCGCCTGTACACCTGGGCTGCTGCAGTGGGCAGGGATGAGGACGAGTGTGGCTACGGATACGAATGTGGCCTAGGCTCGGGAGATATTCGTGGTGCATGCCCCAAGGGCTGGCACCTGCCAAGTAGGGCTGAATGGAAAGCCCTGTTCACGGCGGTGGGAGGCTCTTCTACGGCGGGTTCCAAGCTCAAGTCCGCGACAGGCTGGAGTAGTAGTGGCGTTACCAACGAGGATGCCTTCGGGTTCTCGGCGCTTCCTGCCGGCGGCAGGGACGACGATGGGAGTTACGACAGCGAGGGCTACCACGCGAACTTCTGGAGTTCTACTGAGAACGGCAGCGACTACGCGTACCGCATGGATTTGATCTTCAGCTACGACGATGCGTACCTGGACGGCCGCAGCAAGAACTACGGGTATTCTGTTCGTTGCCTCAAGGACTAAATTTTCCCGACAAAGCAGTTCAGCGAGATGCCGCCGTGGCTGGTCTTGATGAGTTTTGTGCCTGACAAGCCTATGGCGGCGCAGTTCTTTAGAAGATTTTCGGTACAGGCGCCCTTGGGCGCGAGAATGGCGACGACACAGTCCTTGAATTCGGAAAGCTTCTTGCCGATATCGGCATAAAGCTTGGGGGCGTTGGCATCCAGGCGTTTCCCGTAGGGTGGGTTCAGCACGATGACGGCTTGGCTTTCGCCACGAAGTTTGGCAATCTCTTCGGAAGTGTAGCCGAAGAAGTCCTTTTTTTCTGGGTTGGGCTTTATCGGAGATGTCGCTGGTGTGGATGCAAATGGCGGGATTCGGGCCTGGATCCCTCGCGGCGTCGCCGCTTAGGATGACGCGGGTCAGATAATTCCATGTGGTTTCTTTGAAGGCGGGCTGGTGTTTGAGTGCGAAGTCGCGGCACTTTCCGGGAATGAGTCCGCTTGCCATGTAAGCGGCTTCCAGGCTGAAGGTGCCGCTGCCTGCCATAGGGTCGATAAGCGTAATCCTAGGAAAACTTTTTGTGTCATCCTGAGCGGAGTGCGTAGCACGAAGTCGAAGGATCTCAAATGCTTCGAAGAGCATGGCTGCGGCGATGGTCTCCTTCAGGGGAGCGTCGTTGACAAAACGCTGGTGGCCCCGCTTGTAGAGTTCTTCGCCGGCCAGGTCCAGGCTTACGGTGCAGCGGTCGTCGAGAAGGGAGATATAGAGGTGTTGCTGCGGGGCGTTGCGGGGTGTCCCCGCAGAGGGGGTAGAGAGCGACGCAGTGCGAACCAGGGGGAGACTTCCCCCATTGATTACATTGTAAAATCGTTCTGCCACCGCATCGCTGTGGTAGAGCCTGGAATGCTTGCAGGTGACATGCACCAGGAGGCTGTCCGGTGTGATAGGGGGCAGGTATAGTTCCCAGGGGATCTCGGAGGCCTTCTTTTCCAGCTCGCGGAAGTTCTCGGCTTTGAAGCTTGCGATATCCATCAGGACGCGGTTGGCGATGCGGCTGTGGGCCACGGCTTTCCAGGCCTCGGTAATCTTTGCGGAGAAGAAAACTTTTCCATCGTCGGTATCGAAGGAGTTGTTTTCGGCAGCGATACCGATGTGCCGTAGTTCCTTGACTAGAGTAGCCTCGAAGCCCAGCGGTACAATGGCGGTGAAGCGGTGGAGCTTCCCGTGGATTTGCCGCTTAAGGCGCTTTTCGAGATTTTCTGGCATTGCCTGGAGATTGCGTGAACTTTATTTGAACTTGACGGCGGTGCCGTAGACGATGATTTCGGCGGAACCTGCCATGACCGAGGCGGTGGCAAAACGGACATTGATGATGGCGTCTGCCCCGATGCCCTTGGCTTGCTTTTCCATGCGTTCAATGGCGATGTTTCGGGCGTCGTTCAGCATCTCGGTGTAGCCTGCGATTTCGCCGCCTATGATGGTCTTGAGGCCTGCGAAGACGTCGCGGACCACGTTCTTGCTGAAGACCACGCTACCGCGAACAAGCTGGAGAGTCTCGAATTCTTTTCCGGTGATAAAGTCCGTATTGTAAAGCTGCATGGCGTTCTCCTATTACCTGTGATGGTATAAAAATAGTTAGAAGAACTTCTTGAAAAGGGCGATAGGCCTAAAAATCGACGTGACCAACAGGGAAAGGGCGAAAATAGCTATTGCAACGACGGGTACCACGACAATGGGGTGGGGCGTCAGGAGCGAAAGCTTGAGCCCGTAGAAAAGCTTGATGAAAAGCGGGTGGATCAGGTACACGCCCAGCATACAGGCCGAAACGAAGATGAGGCGGCGGTTTGTGGTCAGCACGCCCCGGTACCGTTCACAGAAAAAGCAGAAGACGGCGGCGGCAATCAGGAAGGTGGTTGGCTGGAAATTGCCCAAAAAGTATTCGTTGGGCTTGGAGCGGTCGATGGAAAAGTAGGTGGAGGAGACGAAGGCGAACGCCCAGGAGGCAATGGCCGAGAGATACAGGATTTTTCGGGCCAGGGGTTTCAGGCCGTAGTGGGAAATGTAGAATCCGGTGAGGTAGAAGCCCGCGAAGGTGGTGCATCCCTGGATACGGATGTTCTTGTAGAGCGTAAAGTCGGCGAGGCGTTCCAGCAGGTGGTTCACCATAGGGAGTACCAGGCCAAAGCAGAAGAAAATGCCGATGACGTAGAGGACCATCCGGTGGCTTGCATGTTCGGTAAAGACCCGCATGGCAGGCGTCAGAATGTAGAGCCCCGCGATGGTGTAGAGAAACCACAGGTGGGTGGGCGGCTTGGTGAAAAGCAGGAAGGGCGTGGCGAAGATGTCCTTGAATGTTCCGCCGGCGACGAGGGTGTTGACCGTTCCGTAGACAACAACCCAGAACACCAGCAAAAGCAAGATGCGGGTGAGGTTCTTGCCGAGGATTTTCTCCGGCGGGTGGGCGTATCGGGGCGAAAGCATGAACGCCCCGCTGATCATGATGAACACGCCTACGCCAAAGCGGGCGATGCTGTTGTAAAAGTTCAGGGTGATCCACTCGTCGGTACGCACGGGAATGTTGTACCAGGCGGAAGTGACGGTATGCTGGAACACCACGGAAAACGCCGCGATGACTCTAAGGACTTCGGCGTAGAGTTCCCTAGGCTTTACGGGAGTTGTTTCCATGCCTTTTTCCGTATTTGTTTTCAGGGCTTAAAGCGTCGCCTGGAACTGATGGAATTTCTCTAAGAGTTCGGCGTAGGTCTTGGTGGCTTCAAGCTGCGGGAACTGGGCCACGATGGAATCCGGCGCGCAGAAGAAGCAGCCCTTGTCGGCCTGCAGGAGCATGCCCGTGTCGTTGAAGGAATCTCCCGAGGCGAACACCTTGAAGTTCAGGTCCTGCAGGTGCTTTACCACCTTGGTCTTCTGGTCGGTAAGGCGCAGGTGGTAGCCCACGATGCGGTCGTTTTCCACTTCCAGATTATGGCAGAAGATGGTGGGGAATCCCAGGTTTTTCATGATGGGGTAGGCGAATTCCTGGAAAGTGTCCGAAAGGATAATCACCTGGGTTTCGTCCCGGAGCTGGTCCATAAAGGCACGGGCGCCGTCCAGCAGGCCCAGGTTTGCAATCACGTTCTGGATGTCTGAAAGTTTGATGTTTTCCCGTTCGAGGATGGCGATACGGCCCTTCATGAGCACGTCGTAGTCGGGAACGTCGCGGGTAGTCAGGCGCAGGTCTTTGATGCCGGTCTTTTCGGCCACGGCAATCCAGATTTCGGGGGCGAGGACTCCTTCCAGGTCCAGGGTAACGACACATTGCTTGGTAAACATGGTTGCTTGCTTTGGGTTAGTGGGTGTAAAAATGTGAGATGTGAGGTGTGAGATGTGAGATGAGAAATAATTAATTACACATTTCACATTCCACACTACACATTGTTATTTCCTTTCTTCTATAATTGCACGCAGGTCGGCGAT
>CACZII010000200.1 GCA_902781185.1 Fibrobacter succinogenes | reverse complement strand
CCGTTGTACATCATGACTTCGCCACGGGTCTGCTTGACGGCGGAATCGGTGAGGGCTGTTGCGCTCTGGAGGCCCTTGTAGACCTGATCCTTTGTATCGGCGAAGACGTCGAACCCCAGAGACTCTCTGCTGTTGTAATGTTTGTAGGCGTAAGTCCGCGCGGCGACGGCCTGGGCCTTTAGCGCTTCGAAACGGCTGCTGTCCAGCTGGCCGATTTCGTAGGGAATTACGCCCCGCAGGTAATCTTCCATGTCCACCGTGTTGATGGCGTTGATTTTTCCGTTGCTGTAGGAGAGGGTGAAAAATCCCGGATAGCAAGAAGTGGTGAGCTGTTTTTTTGTGGGAGCGATGGAGACACACTTGCCGTCGTCAATATCCTTGCTTACGGCGGTGAAGGCTTTGTCTTTGCCCTGGAATTTCAGCTCCTTGCCCTTAACGGTAATCTGGATGGTCTCGCCGTCTTTTTGCAGGTAGAGTTCCTTGACACCTGTATAGACGCCGACTTTAAGGGGCCTGTTCAGGTTCTGGGGAATCTTTTCGGCCTGGACCTTTGCCAGGGTGTCGCCAGAAGGGGTGACCTTCGGGGCCACGCTGGAGAATTCCATGGGCTTGAAGTTGACAGGCCCAATGTCGTCTGTGGTATCCGCTATTTTTTTCGCGCTGTCAATTTTTACAGGAGGCTCAACGGTCTTTACTTGAGCCTCGACTTTCTTTATCGCAGGCGCAGGCATATCCGGCAGCTCGAAATCTTCTGCACATGGCGTTATGATAAGGGCCAAAACAAAAAGAAAACAGAGTCGCCGCACGGTTTTGCGTTATTTCTTTTTAAGCTTCGCCTGGGTTTCCTTGGCCATCTTGCGGAGCTTGGACTGGTTCATGGTACGGTCGGCGGTAGAAATCTTGTCTACGAAGAGGTCCCCGTTCAGGTGGTCCGATTCGTGCTGGATGCAGCGGGCGAAAAGGCCTTCGCAGTCGTGGATTTCTTGGGGCTCGCCGTTGATGTCGAAAAAGCGGACGCACACCTTGTTGGGGCGAACGACGTTGCAGAAGATGTCCGGGAAGGAAAGGCAACCTTCGTCGTAGTCGCAGGGCTTGGCGTCTTCTTCGGGTTCCCATTCCGGGTTGAACATGATGTAGGGTCTGGGGTCCTCTTCGCCGGGGATGGCAGTGTCGATAACCACTAGGCGGATGTTCTTGCCTATCTGGGGAGCGGCAAGGCCGCAGCCCGGGGCGTCGTACATGGTTTCAAGCATGTCCTTGGCCAGTTGTCTAAGCTCCGGAGTGATTTCGGTGACGGGTTCGCTCTTTTTGCGGAGGACCGGATCGCCGTAAATGCGGATGGGGAGAATCGCCATGATTACTTCTTTTCTTCGGTCTTGGCTTCGGTCGGGGTGGCGTTCATGATTCTGAGAATGGCGCTCTTTTCGAAGTCAATCAGCGTGGTGGAACCGGTGCGGACCGTGACGATGTTGTCTTCCATAGAGGTGATGGTACCGATAATGCCGGCGGTGGTCATCACCTTGTCACCCTTCTTCAGTTCCTTACGCATCTGGTCCATCTGCTTCATCTCTTTCTGCTTGGGGCGGATAAAGAAGAGCCACATCACGACGAACAGCAAGATAAGGGGCAAGAAGCTGGCGATGGCGCTGGGCTGCTCGGGGGCGGCTTCTTCGGCGAAGGCCATGGCAGCTGCGGACAGGGTAATCAAAAGGGTCTTGATTTTCATGATAAAAACCTTTAGTAAGGGTTGATGTTTACGGGCTCAAATTTAGAAAATAGTCTGGCCCGTTACAGGGGCAGATCCCTTCCGAGGCCCATTTTCAATTCAATCCTGCGCCTAATGACCATTTCGTTGAAAAGGTCGGTAAGACTGTCCTCGATGCTGATCATGGGTTTCCAGCCTAGGGCCATGATCTTGGAGGGGTCGCCGATAAGCAGGGGAATGTCGTTGATACGTTCGTACTTGGAATCGAAACGGAAGTCAACGCTCACATCGGCGATGTCTACCAGCATTTCCACCAGCTCGCGGATGGTGTAGGACTTGCCGCTACAGATATTGAAGGTCTCGCCGGGCTCGGCGGTGTTCAGCACTTGGATCATGCCACGGGCCACGTCGCGGACATCTACCACGTCGCGGCTGATGTCCAGGCTTCCGGAATAGACCACGGGCTCACTGCCGTAGAACTTGATTTTTACCAGCTGGTAGGTGATGGAGGGAATCACGAACCTTCGGCTATGGTGAGGCCCTGTAAAGTGGAAGGGCCGTACAAATACGATGTGGAGCCCCTGGGCGTTGACAAACTGGTTTCCCAGGATTTCCATGCAGGCCTTGGAGGTGGCGTAGGGCGTGAGCGGATTGGGCCTGTCTTCTTCTTTGTGCAGGTAGGTCAGGTGCTGTTCCGTGCGTCCGTAGATTTCGCTGGAACTGAGCAGCATGATTCGGGCCTTGGGAACAGTCTGCCTGGCGGCTTCTAGAAGGTTCTGGGTGCCAAGCAGGTTGATGTTCAGGGTTTCGTAGGGCTTCTGGTACGAAAGGCCCACGGAAGACTGGCTGGCCAGATGGTAAATGTGGGTGGGGGCCACCCTCTGGAGCATTTCGTAGACGTCCTTGAAATTCAGCAGGTTGCCGGTAAGGTATTCAACTCCGTCTACCTTTTGCCAGGGCTGGGGTTGCTCATCGCTAAAGCTGAACAGCTCGTGATTGGTGCCGCTCAGGTTAGAAAGGATGTGGAAGCCGAGTGCTCCTGTACCACCTGTTACCAGAATACTCATGTGCCGGTATTAACCTCTACTTAATTGCGTCCCACGCCTTGGTGATTGTTTCCTTTTCAATATTAACAACTTTTTCGACTTTTCCAATCTTTGTAGGCAAAATATAAACTCTTGTTCCCTTTTCGGCCTTCTTGTCTACGGCCATGGCGTTCCAGGCCTGTTCCGTGTCCACGTTGTAGGTCTTGGGGAAACCGAGACGATCCAGAAGGGTGTTCTGCCGGGATTCTTCTTCGGCGGTAAGCTTGCCAAGGAGAACTGCGGCACGGGCGGCCACCCGCATGCCGAGGCTTACGGCGATGCCGTGGCTGAACATGTTGTAGTTGGTAAGCTTTTCGATGGCGTGCCCGAAGGTGTGACCATAGTTGAGGATGGCCCGGAGACCGGATTCCTTTTCGTCGATGCCCACGACTTCGGCCTTGATTTCGCAGCTCCT
>CACZII010000199.1 GCA_902781185.1 Fibrobacter succinogenes | reverse complement strand
GAAGGGGTAGCTGGAGCCGCTTGGAGATCCCCGCCGGAGTTTATCCCGTACCGGATACGGGGCGGGGATGACAAGAGGCAGAAGCGAGGGGAAGGCTTTCCCCTTACCTCGGGTATTTTAATTTTTCGCCGGTGGCTGCGTCCATGTAGGGCGGCTTGCCTTCGCGGAACTTCTGGTTGATGACCAGGTTCTCGATACGGCGGCGGAGCCCCTGCTCGGTCTTGCAGAAGAAATAGACCACCTTGTTGGTGCCGGGCACCAGGAACATGGCCAGTTTGTACTTCTGACGAACGGCGCGGCGGAAGAACATCATGTCTTCTTTCTTGGGAATGACCAGGTTGCTGCCTTCCTTGGTTTCGCAAATCATGTCAGCGTCGGCCAGCAGCGCCTTGGACTTCTGCTTGAGAGCGGCAAAGTTGGGTTCGGTGTTTCTGCGGATGGTCTCGAGGCTGAACGCTCCGCCACCTTCCTTAAGGGCCTTGCGGAGTCCGCGAAAAGCGAACACGGCAAGCACGATGACGACTAGTGCGATAATATAGGGCCAGTAGTTGGCAAGAAAATCTAACATAGAAACCTCGTAATTCGGCGGTTTTGACGGCCACAATTATAGCAATTTTCAGGCTGAAGGGCTTGGTGGACTGGGGCGGACGTCCCTTGGAAGCGATTCTCGCAAATATCTTTACATATTTGGAAAAATTCTGTACTTGGCCGCTTCTAAAAAGATTATTTTACCAGATATGGAGTTCTTACGGGAATATCAACTGGGAATTATGCTTATCCTGATAGGCGTCTGCGGGATAACGTCTCTGTTTGTTGCATTGACCCGTAACATGAATAGAAGCCGCAAGGCCGCCCTGTTGCTTATAGAGGCCTGCGCAACCCTTACCCTGGTGGCAGACCGCTTTGCTTACATGTTCCGCGGTGATGCCAGCGATTTGGGTTGGTGGATGGTTCGTATTTCCAATTTTGCCGTCTTTGCCCTGAACTTGTTTTTGCTTTACGCTTTCAATTTGTACCTGATGGATTTGTTCACTCACGAGGGCGGGCTTACGTCGGCTCCGCGCCGGTTGCGTGCGGCGTCTTGGTGTGTGGTTGTCGGGCTTATCTTGCTGGTCGTATCGCAGTTTACGGGACTTTACTATACCTTCGATAGCATGAATTTTTACCACAGGTCTAACGGGATGGTGCTTTGCTACCTGTTCCCCACGGTGATTCTGGTGTTGCAGTTCATGGTGATTATCAAGTATTACGGTCGGATTCAGAGGAAAATCCGGCTCCCGCTTGTGGTGTTCACGGTGCTGCCCGTGCTGGCGACGGTTGTCCAGTTTTTCTGCTATGGACTTTCCCTTACCAACATGAGCTTTGTGGGCTGCACGGTTCTTTTGTACATATTTGCCATTCGAGATATGGACGAGGCGGTGGAAAAGGCACACCGGCTTGAAATCGACATCTTGGAACGTTACAAGAAACGCCTGGAATATGTGGTAAAGGAGCGGACCCGGGAACTGATTGCCGCCAACGAGAAGGCGGAAAGCCTGCTGCTGAATATATTGCCCAAGGACATCGCCAAGGAACTGGCGGAACACCCTGGCAAGACCATTGCAAAGGACTATTCCAACGTAACGGTCATGTTTGCGGATATCGTGGAATTTACCAAGATCAGCGGAGGCCGCCCCGCCGAAGAGGTCATTACCCTCTTGAACAAGATGGTCTCCATATTTGATGAGCGTGCAAGTCGCGAAGGTGTTGAAAAGATCAAGACCATCGGGGACTGCTACATGGCGGCCATGGGGCTCAATATGGACGACTCCAACAAGGATGCCGTCCGGATGGTTCGCTTTGCCCAGGGCATTCTAGAAGATGTTCGGGAACTGAACAAGGGAATGGCGTCTCCTATTCAGATCCGCATCGGAATCAACACCGGGAGCCTTGTGGCCGGCGTCATTGGGAAGAGCAAGTTTATTTACGACATCTGGGGCGACATCGTGAACGTGGCAAGCCGTATGGAAAGCACGGGCGAACCCATGAAAATCCATGTGACGGAATCTACCTATGAAGAGACTAAGGAAGCCTTTGACTACAGCGGCCCCGTAGAGGTCGAAGTCAAGGGCAAGGGGAAAATGAAAAGCTACTTCTTGTAGGCTTATTCCCCGAGGCTCATCTCTCTGGCAAGTTCAATCAGGGTCTGCACGCCAAAGCCTGTGGCGCCGTATTCGGTGTATTTCCATTTTTTGGAAACAAATGCGGTGCCGGCAATGTCCCAGTGGGCCCAGGCGGTGTTCTCGGGAACGAATTCCTGCAAGAAGAGGGCGGCGGAGATGGCGCCTGCGTCGCTGCCTGTGTTTTTCAGGTCGGCGAATTTGTCCTTGAGGGCGTCGGCGTATTCTTCTTCAAGAGGCATGCTCCAGAACTTTTCGCAGCAGGCCTCGCCGCAGTTGATGACCTTCAGGGCCAGGTCGTCGTCGTTGCTGAAGAATCCTGTGACGGCGTAACCTAGGGCACGGACCATGGCTCCGGTGAGGGTGGCAAGGTCGATAATGTGGGTGGCCCCGATAAGACCCGCTTCGGCTAGTCCGTCGCTGAGCACCAGGCGGCCCTCGGCGTCGGTGTTGTCCACCATAACAGTCTTGCCATTCTTTGCCTTGAAAATGTCACCCGGCAGTACCGACTTGTTGCCGATGGCGTTTTCGGCGAGGCAGCAGACGGCGCTCACCTTGACGGGGAGCTTCAGGGTGGCTATGGCTTGGATGGCGGCGAGGGCGGTGGCGGCACCGCTCATGTCGCTGATCATTTCGGGCATGGACTTGGCGGGCTTGAGGCAGAGACCGCCCGTGTCGAAGGTGAGGCCCTTTCCGACAATGACCAGGTGGTCGCGGGAGGATCTTTTCGCCAGTTTCGTGCCGTCGTAGGTGAGGGTGATCATGTGGGGCTCGTGGGAGCTGCCCTTGCCTACGGTCACGTGGCCCATGAAGCCTTCCTTTTCAAGCTGCTTCATATTGCGGACCTTGATAGAGAGGCCCGGCGTGTACTTGGCGATGGTCTTGGCGTCTTCAACAAAGACGGCGGGGTAGAGGTCCGAGGCGCTGGTGTTGATCAGGCCACTTCTTCGGCAATCTTCTTGAAGGCCGCGGTGTGTTCGCCTGCCACAATCTCGAAAGTCACCTGGAAATTCGGTTTCTGCTTGCTCTTGTAGGCATCGAACTTGTAGTCGGCGTAATGGAGCCCGTGAAGGATTGCCTTGAACTGTTCGTCGGCGGCGTCGGCTAGGAACAGGCTTACGCAGGGTACTTGCCGTTTCATGGCCTTTTGGGCCAGGCGGTAAGCGGCCATGCGCAAGTGGTCAAGGGTGGAAAGTCCGCGTTCCTTGGCGGCATCCACAAAGAAGGTGTTGCATCCGTCGATTTCAAGGAATTCCAGGTCTTCGAAGGGCCCATCCTTGATGCCCTTCAGCACGGATTCCACCTGGGCGCTTGCGGTAGCGGAAAGCACCTTGGAAAACTGGACGGACTGCTTGACGTAAAAGAGGGCGTAGGCCTTGTCGTTACGGGCCTTCGCAGAT
>CACZII010000198.1 GCA_902781185.1 Fibrobacter succinogenes | reverse complement strand
CTGGGTGGACTTCGACAAGGGCTACAAGACCATGGACAAGAACTTCATGGAATCTGTGTGGTGGGTGTTCAAGCAGTGCTTCGACAAGGGCCTCATCTACCAGGGCTACCGCATCCAGCCGTACAGCCCGGCGCTTGCCACTCCGCTTTCGAACTTCGAAACGAACCAGGGCTATAAGGACCGTCAGGACCCGTCCCTCACGCTGATTTTCCCGATTAACTCGAACGAGCCCAAGTTCAAGGATACGAGCATCCTCGTGTGGACGACGACCCCGTGGACGCTGTACTCCAACTTCTGCATTGTTGTGGGCCCGGACATGGACTACAACCTGGTGGAACAGGATGGCAAGAAGTACTGGATTGCCGCAAGCCGTACCGCCGCCTACTTCAAGAATCCGAACATTGTGGATACCTGCAAGGGCTCTGAACTCGTGGGCAAGGACTACGAGCCGCTTTCCCGCATTTCCGATGCGTTCGTGACGCCGGACCAGCTGTCCCGCCACTACAAGATTTACCCCGCCGACTACGTGAGTACCGAAGACGGTACCGGCGCCGTGCATACCGCTCCTTCCTTCGGTGAAGAAGACTTCCAGAAGGGCGCTGAACTCGACCTCGGCCTTTTTGACCCGCTGGATACCGAAGGCAAGTTCACCGACAAGGTCCCGATGTGGAAGGGCCTCGGCGCGAAGGAAGCCGACAAGGAAATTATCCGCTTCTTCAAGGAACAGGGCCGCGTGTTCAAGCAGGACGTGATTGTCCACAGCTACCCGCACTGCTGGCGTACCGGCGTTCCTCTGATTTACCGTGCCCTCAAGACGTGGTTCCTGAAGATTGACGCCCCTGTCACGAGCAAGGACGGCGTGACCAAGACTCTGAAGGAATGGATGGTCGAGAACAACCAGACTGTGAACTGGGTCCCGGACCACATCAAGAACGGACGCTTTGGCAAGTGGCTCGAAGGCGCTCGCGACTGGAACCTTTCCCGTAACCGTTTCTGGGGTACGCCGATTCCGGTGTGGCTCTCTGACGACGGCGACATGATTGCTGTGGGCTCTATCGAAGAACTCCAGCAGCTCACTGGCGTGAAGCTCGATGACTTGCACAAGCACTTTGTGGACAAGCTTACCATCGAAAAGAACGGCAAGGTTTACCGCCGTACGCCGGAAGTTTTCGACTGCTGGTTTGAATCCGGTTCTATGCCGTATGCTAGCCGCCATTACCCGTTCGAAAACAAGGAACTCGTGGAACGCAGCTTCCCGGCTGACTTCATCGCCGAAGGCCTCGACCAGACCCGCGGTTGGTTCTACACGCTGACCGTGCTTTCTAACGCTCTGTTCCAGAAGCCGGCATTCAAGAACGTGATTGTGAATGGTATTATCTTGGCCGAAGACGGTTCCAAGATGAGTAAGTCCAAGCGCAACTACCCGGACCCGAACGACCTCATCGAACGCACGGGTGCCGACGCTATTCGCTTGTTCATGATCAACTCCGCCGCTTTGAAGGCCGAAGACCTGCGCTTCAGCGAAGAAGGCGTGAAGGGCATCGTGAAGCAGGTGATGCTGCCGCTTTGGAACGCTGTTGCATTCTTTGTCTCTAACCACAACGCCGACGCCGCCAAGGGCCAGCTCACGTGGAAGCCGGGTCAGGAAGTCAAGAGCGATAACGAACTGGACCGCTGGATGCTTGCAACGCTGCAAGATTTGGCCGCCAAGGTCGAAGTGGAAATGAAGGCTTACCGCCTGTACAACGTGGTGCCCGCCGTGATTGCCGCGGTCGATGACCTCACGAACTGGTACGTGCGCCGCAGCCGTCGCCGCTTCTGGAAGAGCGAAAACGATGGCGACAAGAACGCCGCCTACGCCACCATGTACAAGGTGCTTGTCGATTTCTCCAAGATTCTCGCTCCGTTCCTCCCGCTCCTCGCCGAAGAAATCTACCAGATTCTCGTGCGCGAAGTGGATGCCAATGCTCCGGTGAGCGTGCACCTCTGCGAATTCCCGAGCGCTGATAAGTCCCTGATGGACGAAAAGCTCGTGGAACGCATCGCCATGGTGCGTGGCATGGTCGAAATGGGCCGCGTGATTCGTGCTACGAACAACGTAAAGAACCGTATGCCGATTGCCAGCATGACGGTGGTTGCTCATGGCTCCGAAGAAAAAAACGTCGCCGAGACCATGAAGGACCTGATCCTCGAAGAACTCAACGTTCGTGAAATGAAGTCCCTCGAAGACGAAACCAAGCTCGTGCAGCTCTCCGCCAAGCCGAACTTCCTCGCCATCAAGGCGAAGGGCCCGGATTATGCGAAGAACATGAAGGTGATTTCTGCCAAGCTGAATTCGCTGAGCGTCGATGAAATCAAGGCTCTGCAGAATGGCGAGACGATTAAGTTCGACTTCGGTGAAGTCGGTGCCGACTGCCTCATGCTCAACCGCATCGTTGCCGACGGCATGGCTGTGGAAGCCAACCAGCACTTCACCGTGGCTCTGGACCTCAAGATCACGGACGAACTCCGCCGCGCCTGCGTGGCCCGCGAACTCGTGAACCGCATCCAGAACCGTCGTAAGGACCAGAACTACGCCATCTCTGACCGTATCAGCATTGAACTTTATTCTGAAAGCGAAGTGCTGAAGCAGGCTGTGAAGGAAAACGAATCTTACATCAAGGGCGAGACTCAGGCTGACGCTATCGTGTGGAAGGATTCTACTGCTGGTTTGCAGGAATCTGATGCAGATGGCGAAAAGGTCTTCGTTGAAGCTGTAAGATAATTTCTTTGCAAGCGACAACCTCACAAGGCGAGAGTCGCGCATTTGTCATCCCCGTCCCTTCAAGGGGGCGGGGTTTTTCTATCTATCTTTACACTATGAGCGAAAATCTTGTACATACCGTCTGCACCGACGGATTCGAAATGGAGTACGCCCAGTTTGGAAACGGCCCCAAGCCCCTGGTTATTATTCCCGGACTTTCCATCAAGAGCGTCATGAAATCCGCCGATGCCCTGCAGGTTCCCTACAAGGTGTTCACCGAAAAATACACGCTCTATTTCTTTGACCGAAAAAAGAATATCCAGCCTGGCTATTCCCTAAACGACATGGCACAGGTATGGGCGTGTCCCAGGGCGGCATGATTGCCCAGATTATCGCCATCCAGTATCCTGAACTGGTAAGCAAGCTTGTGCTGGCCTCTTCTACCTCTAAGGCCGTACCCTCCCAGATTGAGCTGATTGGCAACTGGGCACGCCTCGCCCGCGCCCACGATGGCGAAGGCCTGGTGAGCGCCTTTATCGACGACTGTTTCTCCAAGCCTTTCGCCGACCGCTACCGCAGAGCCATTCAGGCCATGTACCGTGACGTCACCGACGCCGAAATGGACCGTTTCGCCCTATGCGCAGATCTTTGCGATACCGTCAACACCATCGACGAACTTCACAAAATCAAGTGCCCCACCCTGGTGCTGGGCGCTGGTGACGACAAGGTGGTCACCCCGCAGGCCTCCCTCATCATCGCCGACAAGCTCAAGGCGGCAGGAACCCCCTGCGAATTGGAAATGTACGAGGGCCGTGGCCACGCTGTATTCGACGAGCTCAAGGAATACAAAGACCGCATCTTCGAATTCCTGGAAAAGTAATTAGGCACTATGCCCGGCCCCGTTGAAAAACCCCGTTACGCCTTTGTGGACCTTGCCAAAGGCCTCTGCATCATGCTGGTGGTGTGGCACCACGTGGCAAGCACCTGGGGGCTGGACACCTACCCGCTAAAACTACCCCTTTCTACCTTCCGCATGCCCCTGTACTTCTTTTTGTCGGGGCTATTCTTCAAGAGCTACGCCGGCTTTTTTGACTTTTGCCTGCGGAAAGTCAACAAACTGCTGATCCCTTTCACCTTCTTTTTCATTACCACCTCCTGCATTTTGCCGTTCATCCTCGCCCACTTTCACCTGCGGCCAAGCCCCGGAGCCAGTGTTTGGTACGCCTTTATTTGGCAGGAACAGTTCCCGAATTTTCCCATCTGGTTCTTGCTGGGGCTTTTCTGGACCAACCTGATTTTCTACGGAATCTACCTTGTGGCAAAGAAACTCCCGCCGAAATTCTCTAATGGGGGGCTTGTCGCCTTGTCGCTAGGCATTGGCGCTCTAGGATTTTGCCTCGGACGGTGCAGTATCAACTTGCCCATGTTCCTGGACACCGCCATGACGGCCATTCCCTATTTCTGTGCCGGGCATTTCGCCTTCCGTTACACGGCACTACTGAAACCGAACAAGTTGGACAAACTGAACATTCCCTTGGCCCTCCTGGGCTTTGGCCTGGTGTACCTACTGTCGGACTCCACGGTAAGCTATGTGCAAAACCATTTCCAGTTGCCCTTCTGGAGCACTTACCTTTGCGGGCTATCCGGAGCACTGGGCATACTCCTTTTGTCCAAGGCCATCAAGAAGATTCCCCTGGTGTCTTACTTTGGGCGATATTCCATCATGATTCTCGTGACCCACGGCTGGGTGCAGTGGGCCATTATCGAGATTCTACGGGAATTTCACATCCACTGGTCAAAGAACGCGAGCCTTGCCTTTGTCTTCGTAGTCACCATGCTTTTATACTTGGGAATTATC
>CACZII010000197.1 GCA_902781185.1 Fibrobacter succinogenes | reverse complement strand
TACACTTTGGCATAGACGCTGAATACGCTCTGTCTTACTGGAGCTATTTGAAAGACTATATGGCCACCAAGAAAGAAATGGAGCTAGAGGTGATTGCCGATACAAGTGTGAGGGACGACGGTTCCATCAATACCGACCAGGCTTACCTGTCGGTACAGGAAGTGGAATCTAAGGTTCCGACCCTGGACCGTCTGGAAGGCTTTGAAAACAAGCCTGCTATTCGTGTAGGGGCCTTTGCCGATGCCGCCCTTGGTTCGATTGACTTGAATGCAAAGGCAAATTTCGTGAAGGTCGATAAGGATTTCCAGGCAGAACTGGCCATGAGCCCTGCTACTCTGGGCAATGTTCCTGTGCTGAATAGCGATGCCCAGATCCGTTCCACCACATTGGATGGCCTTCTTTCCAACGTGCGTTCGGGATCCCTCGAAGACCTCTATTTTTCGCTGTATGAGTCGGTTCCGCTGCAGTCTGCGAACATGTTGACGTCAGTTGGCGGAAATGCCGCTCAAAGCGAATACTATCGCCTTTACAACAACTTCAAGTATGCCCACTATTACAGGAATGGCTACAACAATATTGCCTACAAGAGGACGGAACTTTTGCTGGCTTCCAGTGCCCTGAATCCGTCGGCAGACCTGGCGCTCCCCTTTGGTTACGCTACACCTAACAGGACCGGTGGTGACATCGATCTGACTGGTAAGTGGAACGATGCCGTTGCCCTGCGCGTTTTGGCTGGTTTCTACAATGCCGACGAACTGGAAGTGACCGATTCCCTTGACTTTATTACCGGAACAAAGTATATGAAGTTTGGTGGCGGTGCCAATGTGGATTTCGCAAGGCTCCTGACCATGGGCAAGGAGTGGGGCATCCAGCTGGGAGGCTCCTACGAAATGTCCAAGGAAACCGACGGCTTTGAGAGGACTTCTACTCGCATGATGGCTGGTCTGGATGTGACTTGGAACAGCATCTCTCTATTGACAGGTTTCCAGATGCTGAACCTTGAATTTGGCAAGCCCTACATGGCAGTGCTTGAAGGAACTTCGGAAATGCTTGCTCTGGGTGGCATCCGCTACAAGATTGCCGCAGGGGCATATGCTACAGTTGAATATGGCTACATAACCAATTCTATTGACTACATCGGTGCTGCAGGCGCTGCGACAATGGATTTGACTAAGAATGTGATTATGGCCGACGTAACGGTGAAGTTTTAAAGGAGGATCGAGATGAATTTCTTTAAAGTTTTCGGATTGACTGCCACTTTTGCTCTTTTGGCATGTTCCGACATGTCTAGTGATTCCTCCAATTTTTCAGTCACGACCTCTAGTTTGCAGCCGGGTTCCCAGGTCGAAAAAGAATTTTTGACTGAGCCTTCGGATTTCGACTTGAAGACGTACTTGGAGATAAATCCTGACATAAAGTACAATCAGATTATCCAAGCGGCGCGTCAAAAGAATCAGGCCTTTATGGATTCTATGGCCATGACTCAGGATTCCGTCGAATTGGAAGACGGCACCAAGACGTCGATTGCCGCCGTAGCTAAAGAGCGCTATAGTGCAGATACGGCCGCGTTCATCCATTCAGATACGGCGTTTACCCACAAGATATTCCTGATGACGGGCTACAAAGAGGATATGTGGATTTCGGCGGACTCGTTGAATCGTGAGCAGAGAGCCATGATGGTTCGCTTTAATCTGATTCAGTCAAAGGAACCTTCTATAGCCCAAGACAAAAAGTTCGTCAATGAATTTGTCTATGATGAAAAGGCCATGGAACTCCATTACGTGGTTCTAGGTGCCCTTGAAGGTAGAGCCTATAGGTATTGCAAAAAAGGGGAACTGGATAAGCCAAAATCGGAGATACCCCCGGATACGCTGGGTCAGGCTCCCCGTTTGATGGATTACAATGCCCATGTTTTTTGCCTGAATAAAGAAGACGGAATCGTATATTCGATCAAGTAAGGTGGTGAAAGATGTTGAACAAGATTTGCGCAATGTTGTTGTTCTTGGCCACGGTGCTCTTGGCCGCTGAGTTTCAGGTGGGTGCCTATTACCCCAACTGGTTGCAGTATTCCCAGTTTACCCCTGCCGATGTCCGCTATGGGTTTTTGACCGATGTCCATTACGGGTATTTTGTGCCTAGCGAAGATGGTTCAAGCTTGACAAATGCCGATGAATCGGACGCCCCGAACTTTGAAAAGCTGGTGGAACTTGCCAAGCAGAACAAGGTGGGTGTAATCGCCGTTGTGGGTGGCGCTGGTAACGAAGAAGCCATGAAGTCGGTGGCCACTTCTGATGATGCCTGCAAGAAATTGGCAGAGACCGTCAAGGATTTTGTGGATGGCTCTGGCCTTAAGGGCGTTGAACTGGACTGGGCTCCGGCCGAAGATTCGGAATACAAGGCTTGGGGTAAGCTTGTGTCCTCTTTGGCCGATGCAGGTGTCAGTGTTTACGCTTTTGTGGTGGGCACCGAAGAGGCTGCTTCGGCTTACCCTGCTGAGGCGCTTTCACAGCTGGCTGGCCTTATGGTATCCTTTACGGATCAGGTCAGTGCCGAAGACGAAACGGTGGCTCCTAATTCCAATTTTGCGAAGGCTAAAGATGTATTGAACGCCTATTCCTCTAAGCTGGCCTCTGAAAAGATTGTTCCTGTTGTGCCCATGTACGGCAAGTCTTTCTATAAGGCTACGGGCTTGGGTTCTACGCACGAGGGCGTGGGCAGCGGCAACGAGGGCTATTTGCAGTATAGGGAGCTGATGACCGCTTTCGATACGCCTGACTACAAGGTGACCTTTGATGAGGAATCTTTGAGTGAAGTGGCCGTGAGCGCAACGGAGACCGTGGTGTTCAACGGGATTCCTTCTATGAAGGCCTTGGCTTCCTTTGTCAAGGAAAATGGATTTGGTGGTGTCGCTGTGTATGACATTTCCGGAGACCACAAGGAACCAATCGTGTCGTTGTTGGTGACAGTGGGCCTGGTTTTGCGGCCAGATGTAAACTACCAGCCTAAAAAGAAAAAAAAGTAAGTGATTTTTTACACATTTTTCGTAAATAAAACGAAATAATGGGCGGAATCACTACTATTTTTCAAAAAAAAACATATATTTAAACCAACAAACCCTTAAAAAAGAGAGAGAATTATGAAAAACCTTACTATTTTCGGTCTCGCAGTGGCCTCTGCAGCATTCGCTGGTGACGGCACTCTGTGGACGATGGATACTCCTGACTATCAGGTTATGGTTCCCGA
>CACZII010000196.1 GCA_902781185.1 Fibrobacter succinogenes | reverse complement strand
GATAGTTTGATTACTTCATCTTAGCAACCTACTCCGAGGGCTTTTGCACCAGCCCCGTGCAACTAACGCTGCACGGGCATTTTTTATCAAATTATCGCATTATTTTCACAGTTCGCACGTTAGTTCCAATCTTGACCAAGTAAACTCCCGGGCGGTCCACATAAACGGACTGGCTTGATGCGGCCAGAATTCTGCCGGAACGCAGCACCCTCCCCTGCATGTCAAGAACCGCAAAGGGTTGCCCCACCGTAGCACCCGTTATCTGCACAAGATTTTCCGACACCTGAACGTGAAAGGCGCTCCCTGCAACAAGAGAATTGCCGATAGCAGCAGAATTGGAGGGAACCTTCACCTCGATATAGTCCACATCCACATGCCCCCAGTTCTTGATAATGCCAAAGGTATTTGAGCCCGCATTCAGGGAAACCTGGACAGGCATATCCTCAAAGGCTGCGGCAGCACCGCCCAGGTTCCCTTCAAGGGTCACCGGGAATTCCTGGGATTTCACCTTGGTTCCGTTTACGTAGATATCCTGAGTCTTGGCGTTTGAAGCAGTGTTGCTGAAACGGATTGTGACCGTGTATGTCCCAGCAGTAGGTACATTGACGTTGAAGGTGATGTTACCCGTCGTTTCGGTGCGCATATATTTACCGCCCGATGCAGCCTGATTTGTCTTTTCAGTACACCCGGTGCACATCGCAGCCTCTGCCTCATAACGCGTAGTCTCATAGGAGACATTCCCTGCCGAGGAACTGGTCGGACCAACCGACGCACTAGATGGCGGCGTAAAGCTTGACGAATACGCAATGCCAGACTCCGGAATCTTGAAAAGTTCTGCACAGTCATTGCGGACATCCCGGATTTCCTCTACCACGTGGTTCTTGCTTTCTATGCAATCGTTCTTGTCGGTACTGCTATTGTCACACCAGCCGTTCTGCGCGTATTTGTCGACGCTGACCACGTAGCCAACAGCTTTCTCGTATTTTTCAATATTACTCCCAGCCTTATTCCCGTTTGACGGCATCACCACTTCTTCCACAAAATAGTTGAAATGGGGATTGTAATAAGGCAGCCCCTGTTTTTTGGAATTATAGAAGTAGTTTCCGGTAACAGTCCAAGAAGCGCCCTTCATGTCGATATTTGCGTCGTCATAGGACACCTCGCCGTTGTAATCAAGACTGTCCCCAATGAACATGTTGCCCTGGACAATACCCCTGACCGTTCCTTCCTTTACGTCGATGTTCTCGGCCGTAGTCCCGCTGACAATGTTGCAGGTGATTTTCGTATCGTTCACGCGCCAGTCGTAGCCGCTATAGCGGTGTTGTGAGGCGTCAGTCCCCCAAAAGCCAGCATCCCTGTCGGCCTGCTGGGAAGATGCCCACCCCGTATTGTAGGTTCCGACATAGATGCCTTCGCCGTACTTCGCAATTTCGTAACCCGAGCCATGGATAAAGTTGCGGTTCAATGTCACCTGCTGGCTGGAATCACGAACATGGACAATCTCATTTCCAGTATGGTACACCTCGCAGTCTTCCATCAGGGCACCAACAGAATTGTCGAATACCACGCCCTTGCTGAAGGAATGAATTTTCAGGTTTTTAAGGATAACGTAATTTCCCGTTACGTGAATGCCGTAGTTGTGCTTGTAATCGGAACTGTAAATTTCCGGAGGATTCGTTGGATCCGAACCAGCGAGGACAACGGGATTGTTCTTTGTACCGTCGGCACCGAGCCAGATGAGGCCGCAATCGCGCCCCGTCTCGTTCACGAACTTATCATTTTGGCAGTTGTCGGATGGCAGTTTATACTTGCCCGGGGCTACCCAGATGGTATCCCCCGCCTTGGCATTCAAAGTAGCCGAAGTCAAGTCGGCAACGGTAGAAACATTCACCTGGTTGGCGAAGGCCACCGACAAAGAACTCGCGGCCACCATGCTCAACGCCACAAAACTTCTTCCTTGAAGAAGACTCATAGACACCTCCCAAATACTCCCCGTCAGTAATATATTCTTTTTATAACGGAAAAGCACGCTTAATTACAAAAAAATGTAAAACGCCCCTTTTTTCAACGGACTTTCACAAGCCATTTATGTCCGCAAAACGCCCAATTTTCTAAATTTTCGCCCACTATGAGCATTTCTATCCCTCAGTTGCCCAAGGGCACCCGCGATTTTTACCCGGAAGCGCAGCGCATCCAGAACTACATCTTTGACACTTGGCGTAGTACCGCCGAATCTTTTGCCTACGAAGAATACGAAGGCCCCATGTTTGAGCATCTGGAGCTTTATACAGGCAAGTCCGGCGAAGAAATCGTAAGCCAGCTTTACAACTTTAAAGACAAGGGCGACCGCGAAATCGCTCTGCGCCCCGAAATGACTCCGACACTTGCCCGTCTGGTGATCCAGAAGGCCAGGGAACTGAAGAAGCCCTTCAAGTGGTTCAGCATGCCCCGGCTTTTCCGCTACGAAAAGGCACAGAAGGGCCGCCTCCGCGAGTTCTTCCAGCTGAACATGGACATCATCGGCACCGAAAGTATCTATGCCGAAGCCGACCTAATGGCAGCCATTGCCACCATGCTCCGCAAATTCGGCCTCAAGGACGGCGAATTCGCCATTGGCGTTTCTAGTCGCAAGCTTTTGGCCACCTACCTTGAAGAAATTGGCGCTCCGAACCCGGCACTTGTTTACCCGGTGCTTGACCGCCGCTTAAAAATCGGTCCCGAGGCTTTCGCCAAGGCTCTCGCCGAGGCCGGTCTCTCTGAAGATCAGGTGAAAAAGCTAGACGACTTCATGAGTTGCAAGAGCATCGAAGAAGTCAAGGCCAAGGTGCACAGCGAAAATGCTACCGCCGCCCTCCAAGAAATCGAGGACCTGTTCGCCACCCTTACCGCCGCAGGTTACGGCGAATGCGTGAACCTGGACCTTTCCATTGTCCGTGGCCTCGCCTACTACACTGGCATCGTGTTCGAAGTCTTTGACAAGGGCAAATCCATGCGCGCTATCGCTGGCGGTGGACGTTACGACAGCCTCACCGAAAAGCTGGGCGGCGAACGGATTCCTGGCGTGGGCTTTGGCATGGGCGACGTGGTGCTGGCAGACCTTTTGGCCGAACACAAGCTGCTCCCCAGCCCCAAACAGAGCGTGGATTTTTACATCGCCAGCTTTACCAACGACATGAAAAAGGTGTTCGAAACCGCACAGGCCTTCCGCAGCGCAAGCACCGGTAAGCCCTTCTCGGTGGCTCACCCGCTC
>CACZII010000195.1 GCA_902781185.1 Fibrobacter succinogenes | reverse complement strand
GCCTCGGATTTTTGTAGACGGGCCAGAGCATTCATAAGACCGTCACCGATAGCGGTACGGCTCCCCATGATAGAATCCTGAGCCAAGTCGTCCGTTGCCCCAAGAATTTCAAGCAGGCTACCGTAATCCAACGTCAAGGGGCACTGGGTTACCGCTCGGGCACCAAATGCAGAAAGTCCTATGCGGTCGCTATGGCGTTTCTGGATGAATTCGGCAATGACCTGCTGGGCATAGCCCATGCGGCTGTATTTCCAGTAGTCGCCAGACTTGAGAATCCTTTCGGCATTCAGAACGCCAAGCTTCGCCTGCTCCGTACGGGTCAGCATATCCAAGGTTCCCATGGAACCCGAAACGTCCAACACCAGCATAATATCAACGCCATCGGTATTGGTGTATTCCACTTCGGTAGCATTCTGCGGGCGGGCAAGGGCCACAATAAAGCAGCAGAGCGCGGCCAAACGCAAGGCCGGCACAATATGGCGCATGCGTACCCGATGGCTAGGGGACGCCTTCTTGGCTATAGCCAAGGCCGGAAACTTAATGGTACTCTTACGACGCTGCTGGCGATAGACGTATAACGCTATAAGAACAGGAACAAGAACGAGTAGCCAGAAGGCCTCAGGATTCTGAAAATGTAACGAACCGATATCCATTTCGCTGAATAATATACAATTTTAAGGGCAAAAAAACCAATATTCGGAGCGACGAGGCGTTAGGAGGACGCCGCCATTTTCGCCTTGGCCCGCTTGCGGCGCCAGGTCTTAAATTCCATGTACAGGGTGCTGACGGTATAGATAAAAACCATCAGAATCAGGGTATTCAAGGGTTTGTTCAGGTTACACAGTCCCCAAGCGATGGTGATAATCGGCAGGTGGATCAGGTAGGGGTAAAAGCTTGCGCGGCCCACCTTGCGGACCAGCGGAATGCAGAAGAATCTTGCCGCAAAGCCCGTGCCGTTGAGCAGCGAAAGCAGGAACAGTCCGTATAGCAGAATGGGCAAGCTATGATGGAAGAAATAGTTCACGCCGGGGTTCCATTCGGGCCGAAGCAAGAACAGGCTCCCGTATATGGCGGCAAGGGTCACCGCCTGGGCAATGCCGCTTGCAAATTTCTTCTTGAGGAAATCGAAACCGCCCTCGCTGTACAGGCGGAAAAGTACCATGCCGAACAGGTATTCAAAAATACGGACCGGTGCGAAGATGTGGAAGAAGCGGTACTTGGCCTCATAACCGCTGAACCACAGGTTGTCGGAGGCGCCAAAGAAAACTGCCCACAAAATCCCCGGAATAAAGAGCGTGCCAAACAGCACCCATAGCGTACGATACTTCTGGCGGAAAAGCCAACGGCTGAACCAAGGCGTAATGGCGTAGCACATGAAGAAGCTGGTAAGGGACCAAGAAGGCTCATTCAGTTTCATTCCCAAGTCAGGCACGATAGACCAGGTGAGGGATAGGTGCAAAAGCAAGCTCCGCCAGGGGTGCGTCATCTTGGCAAGGCCCGCCGAGGCGCAGTCGCCAATTTCAGAGAGTCCCGGCAGGTGGGTGTAGCCGCTGAACTTGAAGACCAACACCAAGAACATCAAAATCGTCATGAAAAAATGCAAGCGATAGAGCTTCGCGATGCGGGCGAACATGAAGGGAATCACGGGGATGCGCCGTTCCGGATCGCTGAACTTGCTTGCAAACAAGAATCCCGCAAACACGTAGAAAATACCTGCCGCAAAGGCAGGAGCGCTGATGATGGGCATGAGCCACTTGCAGTCCTGCATGTAATTCAGCGCGCTGGAACTGCCCAGGTGGAGCATCACGATGTTCACGCTAGCCAAAAGCCTAAGCCCGTCAATAGCCGGGAAATAGCTGGGCTTGGAAGCGGTTGGCTTTGCCGCACAATCTGTCGACTTATTTTCCATGGCTGCCAAAGATAGCTATTACTGCTCTTTCTTGCGGCCGGCAGAACGCTTCAGCTGGTTTACCAGGAACTTGTAGAACCCTTCAATGTGGGAATTGTCCTGCTTGCCGCGGAGGAGCGTCACCACGATATCGCGCTTGAATTCGATATCGGTAATCTTCAAGAGTTTGATTCTGCGGTTGTCCACCTTGCCCCAGGAGAACTCGGGCCAGAATCCCACGCCCAGGCCGCCCGCGATGGCGTCCTTGACCATAAGGGCGTTGTCGCTCTCGAAAATCAGGTGGGCCTGGAAACCTATACGGTTGCAGTAATCTTCACAGATGGTGTGGAGCTGCTTGGAACCGTACAGGCCGATAAAGTTGGTGTCGCCCAGTTCATGCAGCGATATGCTGTCGCGCTTCTTGTATTCCGCCGTATTGGGAACGGCAAGGTAGATGTTCTCGGAGCAGACAAAAACCTCTTCGTCGGGATTTTCCTGCGGGCGGTAGTTGGCGAAAGTCTGGATGGAAATGTCGTACAGGGACGATTCCTCTTTCTGCACCAGGTAAAAACGGAGCGCCGGAGCATCTTTCTTGTACTGGATAACCGCATTGGTCACAAAGGAAGAAGCCGCCAGGACCTTGAGGCTTACGGTAATGGCCTGCTTGTCGGACTTGGCCCGAAGGCGGGCGGGCAGGGCCTCGATGTCTTCGTAGAGGGGTTTCACCTTTTTGTAGAAGTAGTCACCCGCTTCGGTAAGCTTGATGTTGCGGCCGCTGGACTTGAAAAGCTTGACGCCCAGTTCGTCTTCTAGCTTGTGGATGGCGTGAGTCAATGCAGGCTGCACAATGCACAGGTTCTTGGCGCTCTGGGTCACGTGTTCGGTACGGGCCACTTCCAGAAAGTACTTGATATGGGTCAGTTCCATAAAAACTCCAATTCATCAAAAAATTTTATAGCACAAATATAAACAATAAAATCGAGATACAGAAGGGTAAAACAGGGATTTTTGGATAAATCATCAAAAAAAGTGATTAAAAATGAAAAAATTATTTATTAGTCAATATCAAAATCATGTTTTATCTTTGTCACCGAAAACAAAAAAGCCCTAAGGCACCTTCAAAGGAGTTCTCATGAAATCGGTTCTTAAAACACTTGCCACCACAGCCCTCGTCGCATTCACCGCCTTCGCCTTTACCGCCTGCAACGACAACCGGGACTGCACCTACAACGAGAACGGCCACACCCTCGCCTGCCCCGAAAAGACCTACAAGACCGAACCTGGATGGCCGAAAACCTGGACGTGTTTACTCCGGATTCAAGCGTGTGCTACGCCAACAACCACGACAACTGCAATACGGACGGACGCCTGTACACTTTCGCCTCCGCATCGGGTAACGTATGCCCCACAGGTTGGGCACTCCCCACCGTAGAAGATTTCAAGGCAGCCTTCGGCACAAGCGAGCCCGCCGCACTCAAAGACGCCAACGGTTTTAGCGCCCTCTTCGCCGGATTCAAGTACTACGACGGAAACTTCGCCGACAAGGGCGTAAGCGCCAGCTTCTGGACAAGCGACAGCTATGACGATTCCAGGGCTTACCTTGTCCGCATTACCGACTCCGGAATCGCCTACGAACACTTCAACAAGAACATCTTTGCCTCTGTCCGCTGCATCAAGAACTAACTACACCCCTCCGGTGGAGTTAGTTGTTATTTTTCAGAATGACACTTCTTGTGACTTACAACCTAACCACTAATCACTGACCACTTTTTCCTCAAGCAGATCCTCGCCTTCGCGAGGATGACATGCTCCAAAAAAACAATGACCTGGCTTATCAATCTATTTACCCAGCCCTCGGTAGGGCAACAAGTTGTGGCGATTGCCCTCACGGCGGCAGTCGGCCTCATGGTCGGAAAAATCAAGGTCAAGGGCATTAGCCTTGGCGGTGCAGGTGCGCTCTTTGTGGGCATCTTGCTTGGGCACTTGGGACTCCGCGTCGAAGGAAATGTGCTCCACTTCATCCAGGAATTCGGCCTTATCCTATTCGTCTATACCATCGGCATGCAGGTGGGCCCAGGCTTCATGGATTCCATCCGTAGGCACGGGCTGGTGCTGAACATTCTTTCTGTGGGGATTGTATTGCTAGGCGTTATCGTAACGCTCTGTCTTTACTTCTTTACCAGCATGCACGACAACGTGCCCGTGCTTATCGGCATGCTCTGCGGAGCAGTGACCAACACGCCCTCGTTGGGAGCAGCCAATTCCGCATTTGCCGCCGCCGGCGTGGATACATCCCTGACTATTCTCGTAATGCTGCTCGTGCGGATCGTGTTCCGGCAGGACCCCGCCAAGGCGGCAACCGACTACGCCGACGAAATCGCCGCCACCAGCAAGGAAATTGAATCCTGCAGCCTTACGGTAGATAACCAGAACCTGTACGGAATCATGCTGAAAGAAATCCCCGACCTGATTTCTAGCGGCGTGGTAGTGACCCGCCTCTTGAGGGGCGAAAACATCTTTACCCCCAACGGAAAGACCATCATCGAAAAAGGCGACAAGGTGCACATCGTAGGCATGCCCGAGGCCGTAGCCGCCATGGAAAAGATTATCGGCAAGCGTTTGGACACGCCCATCACCGCCATTCCCGCCAAGAATACGGAACCCATCCAGGTGAGGACCGTACTCGTGACCAACAAGAAAATACTGGGCCGTACCATCGGATCCCTGGCTCTGGCGGAACGCTTTGGCGTGACCGTAAGTCGCGTGACCCGGAGCGGGTTCAAGTTTACTGGCCGACTGGATTTGCGCATCAAGTTTGCCGACAAGCTAAAAATCGTGGGCCCCGCCTCGGGGCTCGACATCGTCGCAAAGAAACTGGGCAACTCACTCACCGCCCTGGACCATCCGGAAATATTGCCCGCTTTCTTGGGCATTTTCTTGGGCGTCATCGTAGGAAGCATTCCCTTCGCCATTCCCGGGATGCCTACCCCGCTAAAGCTTGGGCTTGCGGGTGGCCCGCTGATTGTGGCCATCCTCCTCAGCCGCAAGCGCAAAATCGGACCGCTAAACTTTTTCATGGCCAACAGCGCAAACCTGATGCTCCGGGAATTTGGCCTTACGCTTTTCTTGAGCTGCGTGGGTCTGAACGCAGGCATCAAGTTCTTTGATGTGCTGCTGAACGGAAGCGGACTCTACTACATGGGACTTGCCGCCATCATCACCTTTGTCCCGCTCGCCATCATGGCAACTGTAGGGCACCTGGTTTTCAAGGTGAACTACCTTTCGCTCTGCGGTGTGCTTGCAGGTGCTACCACGGACCCGCCGGCTTTGGCCTTTGCCAACAGCCAGGCCGACAGCGAAGCGGTGAACATCGGGTATGCCTCCGTCTATCCGCT
>CACZII010000194.1 GCA_902781185.1 Fibrobacter succinogenes | reverse complement strand
TTTTTCAAACTTCGTCAAGTTGAAGTTGATCTTGATGATGTTTGCCTTTTTATCATTTTTTGCAATCCATTCTGCAAAGGATTCTAATAATTTTGATTTCTATTTCCCAAAAATAAAAATATATAAAATTTGGGAAATTGTCTTGATGGGCCGGATCGTTTTTGCAATTTCTTGAACCGGAAAGGCCCCTGGATTGCCGTTCTTGTCATGGGAATCTGGAAGAATCTCCTATATGTCTCAAGTTGAGTCATATAGAAAATTTTTGACGGAAAATCTCGAAAAAAATTTTTTTATTGCACGAAAATCTCTTTTTTAGAACAAATTTTTCCTATATTGTCTCGTCAGGAAAACAATGTCGTTTTTCTGGAAATTATCCATCAGGAGGATAATATCATGAAAAAATTTGCGGCACTTCTTCTCTGCGCCGTCTCACTTTCTCTCATCGGTTGCGGGGGCAAGGCTGGTCTCAAGAACATCGACCCTAGTTGGACTGAGCCGGCAACGGCAGTGACCGTCTTCTACACCGAACCTGTCGTGAAGAACCAGGACGACGTCGCCGACGACCTCCCGGACTACTCCAGCAACTTCTCCGGTTGGTTCACCCAGCAGATGGGCAGCGAACTGAAGAGCCAGGCCGACATCGCCGCCAACTTCTCTGCTAAGGAAGTGACCGACTACACCATGACCCCGGCCAAGTTCGGCAAGAAGGACTATCTCGTTCCCTCCCCGAAGTTTGACGCTCTCGACGGCGTTTCTGGTCTCATCATCTCTATGAGCAACCTCGAAGTTTCCCGCCTTTCCGAAACCAAGATGAACCCGCTCACCATGAGTGCCGAAACCAAGAGCTACCTCCAGTTCTCCGGCGAATACTCCATTGCCAACGCCGACAGCAAGACCGTTGTGGCGAGCGGCACGCTCAAGGCCCGCGTCCATCTCGGCTTCGCCATGGGCAAGGGCGACTGGGAAGAAAACATGAAGAACCTGGTCGAGGAAATCCTGAAGGATACTCCGCTCCAGAAGAAGTAATCTAAAAGAATTATTCCTTAAGAACGACGAAAGCCCCGTGCAATTCTGCGCGGGGTTTTCTAGTGTCATCTACCCGTAAGTCTCGTACATGGCGTCCCGTTCGACGGGGGTGAGGCCTTCGCCCAAAATCAGTTCCCGCATGCGTGAAGGGCTCATTCCCATGGGGACTTTTGCTCCGGCGGCGTGGGTGATTTTTTCTTCCATGATGGTGCCGTCCAGGTCAGAAGCACCTGCGTGTAGGGCTTTCATGGCGGTGTCGATTCCCATCTGTATCCAGTAGGCCTTGATATGGGGGAAATTGTCCAGGAACAGCCTCGAGACCGCCACGGTGCGCAAAATATCCTCTTCGCTTGTAATCTCGGGGACAATCTTGTGGAGCGCATTGTGCTCGGGGTGGTAAACCAGCGGGATAAAGGCGAAGAATCCGGGGGCTTCGTCTTGCAGGTCACGGAGCATTTTCATGTGGGCGATACGGTCTTCGGGCTTTTCGATATGCCCAAAGAGCATGGTGGCGTTGGTGGGAATGCCAAGCCTGTGGGCCGCCCTGTGAACGTCAAGCCATTCCTCGCCGGTTTCCTTGCCGGGGCAGATCTGATCCCGCACGCTCTGCACCAAGATTTCGGCACCTCCGCCGGGGAGGGCGTCCAGGCCCGCATTTTTCAGCGAGGCCATGATCTGCTCAGGGCTCTGTCCCGAAATTTTCGAGAAGTGACAGATCTCTACGGCAGTAAAGGCCTTCAGGTTCACCTTCGGAAATTCTGCCCGGAGTTTTGCGAGCATGTCGATGTAGTAATCGAAGGGGTGGTCGGGGTGGAGCCCGCCTACAATATGGAGTTCCCGCGCCCCGCTGGCGATGGCTTCGGCGGCCTTTGCCCTGATGGTATCATAGTTCCAGTCGTAGGCGGTGGGGCTGTCCTTCTTGATTTTGGAGAAGGCGCAAAATTTGCAATGCAGAACGCAGACATTGGTGTAGTTAATTTGTCTGTTATTGACCCAGTAGACATTCTTTCCGTGGCGGCGTTCCTTTTCGGCGCAGGCCATGGCGCACAGTTCCTTCAGGGGAGCGTTCTTGAACAGGTCTAGGGCTTCTGCTTCTGTAATGCGGGACATATTGATTCGGGTTAGAGATTGCTTCGCGTTGCTCGCAATGACAATAGGTGGGAGGGTCGCAATGACAATAGGTGGGCTGTTTGCAATGACATTGGTTATAAGTACTTTAGGGCTTCGGGGATAAGGGCTGCCGCGTCGGCGCTGTCGCCCAGGTTCTCGTAGGCTTTGGCCACCGCCTTTTCTGCCGCCGGGTCTTTTACACCCAGAGTATGCAGGGCAAGGACCGCTTCCATCTTGGCGCCGGTAAGCACGCCCATGCCCGTGACGCCCGAGCCTTCCACGTTCCCGAGAGCCTGGAGCATGGTGGCTGCACGGTCCTTGAGGGTGAGCACCATCTGTTCGGTTGTTTTTTTGCCCAGGCCCTTGATTTTACCCAGGGCGCTCTTGTTGTCGCTGGCAATCATGTTCAACAGGTCGGCAGGGGAAACACCGCTCAGAATCCGCTGGGCCATCTTGGGGCCTACGCCGTTCACATCCAGGAGCATCAGGAACAGGTCCTTTTCGGCCTGGTCAGCAAAGCCGAACAGGGTCATGGAATCTTCGCGGACCACTAGGTTCGTGTACAGGAGCACCTCGGCGTTCTCTTCGGGGAGCATCCCGCCAGTACGGGCGGAGACGTTGACTCCGTAGCCGATGCCTGCTACGTCCACCACCACGAAGGTGGGGCTTTTCTGTATCAGTTTTCCGCGAATCTGTTCAATCATGTCTTTCCTTGCAATTCGGTCTGTTGGTCAATGAGTCTCTGCGGGTATTCGGGGTCTAGTTCCCTGCGTTCTTCTAGACGGCGGAGCATTTCCTTGGTGAGGGCCGCCACCTGTGCGCCCTGGTGGCCTTCCAAGTAGGGTTCTACGGAAATGGTTTCCAGCACGTCCAGGTAGAAATGGTACTGTTCCCGAGGGTGGTAGCTTACCAGCTTGTCGTGCTTGCGCAGCCCGATAATCTCGTTTCCGCCAAAGTAGATGGGTACCACGTCACACTTGCAGCCGATGGCGAACCTGGCCGCCCCCTTCTTGAAGTCCCAAGGCTTGCCCGGTTCGGAGCGTGTGCCTTCGGGGAAGATGATGAGGTTGTTCCCTTGGTCTGTGGTGCGTTTCACTTCCATCATCTGCTGGTCGAAGGATTCTGAATTGAGGATGTAGATGGAA
>CACZII010000193.1 GCA_902781185.1 Fibrobacter succinogenes | reverse complement strand
CAGGCCACCCTGAAAGTGACTATTCCCATGGCGGGTCGAAAAGCCAGCATGAACGTGGCAGGAGCATTCGCCATCATGGCGTTCTGCTTGAGGAACAGATAATAGTTATATTGACAAGGTAATTCCAGCAGGAGGACCATATGGAAAACAACGGATCAAAAGCCCCAATCGAGCGCGCCCCCATCAGCGAAACGGCGTTGACCAAGAAATTGCTGGACTTCTATTCCTTCATTTTGTGCGTCCTCTGCGCCACCTGGCTCATCAAGACCTTCATCGAGCGGAAGTATCCGGTACGTGACGACGCAGCCAAGGCCGACAAGAAAGACGCAGAAATACTAAGCAAATAAAGAGTTGTCAGTACTCAGTTATGAGCAATGGGTAGTGTGACAAATTCGCACACATCTCATACCCCTTGCCCCCTAAATCCTAGATCCTAAACCCTAGCCCCTAATCCTTAAGGCAACGGATTGAAAAACCTTGGGACTTATCGTCGAAGTCCAGGTCCGCATCGGCGTCTTCGCTGTACATTTTCACTCGGTACGCATCTTTGCCACCGTCCTCAGTAGAACTCCAGAAGCTCACGATGTCGCCCCCGAAAGTTCCATTGTCGTACCTGAAGCCAGTAGGCAACGCCGAAAAGGAATAGCTGTCGGTTCCGTTGCCATCGTTTTGCCATCCGCTGGCAGATTTAAGAGGCTTACCAGCTCCTTGCCATTGCCAGAGATTATTTTCGGCCTTCACTCCGCCCACGGCCTTGAATAGACTTTCGAACTCCTCCTTGCTGGGCAGGTGCCATCCCTTGGGGCAAACACCCTGAACATTGCCTGTGCCCAGTCCACATGTGTGACCATAACCGCATTTTTCCTCGGTACTCCCAACTACCGCAGCCCAGGTGTACAGGCGGCCGTACTTGGCACAGTTGGCAGGAGCGTTGTCGTAGCACCAGCTGGTAGAATCGGATGTGTAAACGCTGTCATTGAATTCATAGGAAAATGGAACGCCGGTGTAGGCATAGTTCAGGTTCTCCGCCATCCACACCTGGTCACCGATTTTCACGGTCCTGTAGGTCTGACCATCGCGGTCGTCAGCCAGGGTGTTTTCATCCGAATCATGAATGCTTTCGTCACTGGAAGACGACGATACGGAGCTCCTAGCCCCTTCTGTGCTACTAGAGGAGGAATCAAATTCGCTGGAACTAGAATCCACCTCTTCGGAGTTGCTGGAGGAGGATTCCCCTGATGCACAGGACCCGATTACATCAGCATCACTGGAACTTGACAATTCACTTAAATCACCTGCGCTCGAGCCATCATCGCCACAAGCGGCAAACACCGCCATGGCAACAAAAGAAAGTCCAAGACTCAATTTCCGCATATCCACCCCTTTCCTAAGGAAACCTTTACCGTTCAATCTACAAAAAAAACGAGATGAGGCACCTCGCTTTACCCTACACCTCGGGAAAAAAATCATTGATCCAGCACGTGGCGGCGCCACTTGCCGCCTTTCCAGCGGAGCCAGAAAATAACCGGGGCCGTGCCATAGACCGCCACAATGGCTATCCAGGCGTACTGTGCCGGAAGTTGCAAAACATAGGCTGCCACGTACATGGCGATAGCCACGCACCAGTTCATGATGGCACCGGCGAACATGACCCACAGGGTATCCCCCGCCCCGCGGAGCGCCCCGGCATAAATCACCAGGAGCACTTCCACAAAAATGTAGATGGTGGCAAACCGCAGCATGAACATGCTCATGGGCCGAGCCGAATCGAAAATGGCCAGAGCCTCGGCGCTTGCAGAAGCCGCGTCGGGGCGGAAAATGTCGGTGAGCACCCCCGGCAAAAAAATGAACAGCACGCCTATAAGCAACGAGTAGCCCCACCCAAGCTTTAACCCCGAATAGGTGGAACGGTTGGCGGCAGCTCCCGACTTGGCACCCACATAGCGGCCCACAAGGCTGGTAGAGGCAATCTCCAGCCCCATCAGGGGAACGTAGGCCACCATGTCCCAGTTGAACATCACCGACGAAGCGGTGGCGGCCTCGGGCCCGAGAGCATGGAACATGAGGATAAGGGACTGAAAGGCCGACATGTTCAAGAACATTTCCACGCCCGAGGGAATCCCCTTCTGCAAAAGTTCCCGTGTCAGAGGCCAGCTGAAGGCAAAGGAGGCGCGGGTGTTGAACCGGGCATGGCAGGACTTTCCGAAAAACTTCGCGAACAGAACCGCCGTAGAAACAAAATTGCCTACCAGGGTGCCGTAGGCGGCTCCCGCCACTCCTAGGGCAGGAATAGGACCGAACCCGAAAATCAGCACAAAGTTGCAGACCACATTGACAAGCATGCCCACGAAGGCGGCCTTCATCACAATCTTAGTTTCACCGATACCGCTAAAAAAGCAGGGGGCTACATTGCGGACCAGATTGATAACGCCGCCGAACATCAATATGTTGAAATAGGTCTTCTGGTATTCCAGCTGGTCGGCACTCAGATTCTCCATGGTAAAAAGCCAATGGCCCACGGGAATGGTCAAGTACAAAAGGGGCACGCACAGCAAGGAGACATAGAGGGCCTGCATAAACACCTTGGCACATTCCCCGTGCCTCTTTGCACCCAGGCGCTGGGCCACCATGGCGGTGGTATAGCTGATGGCTCCGGTAAAGAACATGGTAAGGGCAAGCTGTACCGCCCCCGCCCCGAGAGCCGCATTCATTTCGGCAGGCCCAAGCTTAGAGAGGAACAGGCGGTCGATAAAGGTCATAAAGGTGTCAAAGGACATGGACAAAAGCATGGGGAGCGCCACCACCAGCACATCCTTCACACCGCCGTACTTCTTGAACTTTGACGGCCTGTAAAACTTGCCCACTATCGCCGAAATCATAAGTCGCGCAAATATAGAAAAGAATCCTTTTTCTATATTACCACACCATGATTTGCGACCATATTCTCGGGACAATCCACCACGGCACCTACAAGAAGGTAATTGACGTGCTATTCGAAAAGCACGAACTCAAGGAGCATTCCATCCGAAGAATCGCCAAGGATGGCGTGGAACTTGAAATCCAGGTGACCGAGGATTTACAGGAGGGCGACATCATCGCGGAGACGGAACACTACGCCTACGCGGTCAAGATTTACGTGCCTAAGCCGCCAAAAGAAAATACTGACCCAGAAATGCGGGTCAAGCATTATTTGTGAGTGTGAGATGTGGAATGTGAGGTGTGGAATGACTAATTTCACACTCCACATTTCACATTACACATTTGTTTGTGTTTTTACTTAAGAACAGTGT
>CACZII010000192.1 GCA_902781185.1 Fibrobacter succinogenes | reverse complement strand
GCCCCAGGTAAATCCAATCTGGGAGAATTCCTGGCCAAGGAAGGTCACTCGTGCATCGGCGGCCACATTGCTCAACAGCAGCACGCCCATGCCGTCGTGAATCATCCATGCCACAAGCACGATGGCAAGGTAAATCGGGCACACGTACATGATGATAGGACGGATAAAGCGGGGGAGCTTTAGGGCTGCACCGTCGTTCATCAGGGCAAAGGCCTCGTTTTCGGGTTTGCCGTCTTCGCCGATGGTCTCGGACTTGCGGCGACCCAGTACAAAGGCAAAAATGAACGCCTGGATGGTGCCGAGCACCACCAGCAAGAAGCTACCGCCCCAGAAGTCCAGTTCATCGACGGCACCGGCGGCAAGGCCGAAGATGCCCACCAGGCTACCCAGGAAGGTCACGGTACCTGTGGTGGCGATGGCCTTTTTGCGGTGGAACTTCAGGTCGTCTTCGCAGAAGCTGATCAGGGGCTGGACGCCTGCAATAAAGAGCATGGCAAACCAGAGGGTCTGGAAAAATCCGCCAAAGGGAAGCTGGCCAAATACGAATGGCATGGTTTGGAATCCGAGACCGAAGGTGCCCAGCTTGGCGCACTCCTCGATGTTGTTGCCGGCGATGAGCACCGCCATGGGAATCACGATGGTGCCTCCCAAAATCACTTCGGCAAAGCCGTTGGTAGCGCCGGCAGTCAAGGACGAAAGCACCAGGTCTTCCTTGGGCTTCAGGTAACTGGCGTAACAGAACACGATGCCCATGCCAAGACTCATGGTGAAGAACACCTGGCCCGATGCTGCAAGCCACACGGCGGGGTTGAGCATTTCAGAAAAGTTCGGGTTCCACACGAAGGCAAGGCCCTTGCCGATATCGCTAACGGTAAGCACGCGTACCACAAGGATAATGCCCATAATCAAGAGGATGGGCATGGTCACCTTGTTCACCCGCTCGATGCCCTTACGCACGCCAAAGGACAAAAGCCCCATGTTGCAGGCGAAGGTAATCAAGAAGAACAGGATGGCGGCAGGAATGGGGCCTACCTTGGTATTCAGCATGATGTAGTTGCCGAAGAATTCCTTCATGGGCTCGTAGCCGCCGGCCACCACTTCCATAAGCTTTCCAGTGGCGGAATAGTAGGTAAATGCCAGAATCCAGGACTGGATAAAGACATAGTAGAAACTGATGAACAGCGGGGGTAAAAGTCCGAGAGATCCCAGGTGCTTTGCCCAGGGCTTTTTACCGAGAATGTAGTGGAATCCACCCGGTGCGGTACCGTGGTGGTGGAGTCCTGCCGCACGGCCAAGGGTCCATTCCATCCACGAAAGAGGAATGCCCAAAAGCAAGAAGGCGATGAGGTAGGGGATAATGAAGGCGCCGCCGCCGTTGGTGGCCGCCTGTACGGGGAATCGAAGGAAGTTGCCGAGACCTACGGCGGACCCAGCCACAGCCAGGATAACACCGATCTTGGAACCCCAATTTTCTCTTTTGTTTTGCATGACTCCAAATGTAACAAAAAACTCATTATTCCAACTTGGAATATGCGGACAAACTTTTTAGTCGACCCCTTTGTCCGTTTTAGAAAGGAATAACTTATATTGAAACTTATGAATTGTTCCAAATTCGTATTGATTTTCTCTTGTACGGCCATTTTCTTGGTTGGTTGCGACGGCACCAGCGTCAAAGATTCCCTTGATGCCCAGAATGTTGTGTCGGTGGTAAACAGTGTTTCGGAACTACCCGATTGCACGGAGGACAACGAGGGAAAACAGGCTTATGTTAGGGGTGAACCCTCGGCACGAATCTGTGCTGATGGTAAGTGGTTTGGAACTCTGGAAAGTGGCGATTTTTCTTGTACCACGGAAAAACTCTCCGATGGTTCCGGCTTAAAGATTGTGTGCAACGGGGATTCCGTTGGGGTGGTGATGAATGGATCCAACGGAAAGTCCAGCGAGGGTTGCGCGGTATCTGCACAGACCGATTCCACGGTGACCATTACCTGCGGCAAGGAATCCACCACCCTTCAATTGGGGAAAATTTCCCAGGGCAACACGGGTACGGGGGAAGTTGATCCAGAAAAGATGGCGATGTCCATGGATTCCCTCGACGGCTATTCACAAAAGGGGCCTTTCCTCAAGGGATCTACGGTTTACCTGTACGAACTGGAAAGTGGCCGCACCCTCAAGCAAACCAACGGAAACTTTACCAGCAATATCCTCAGCGATAATGGCCGCTACCTGTTCGCGGCTCGAGATTTGGTAAGCCAGTACGCCCTGATTATGGTGGAGGGGCATTACCGCAACGAGGTGACGGGTAAGATTTCAAATAACATGATTCGCCTCAAAGCCCTCACAGATTTGTCCAAGCATACTTCTGCCAACGTGAACCTGCTTTCTCATTTGGAATTTGAGCGTGTTTATTACCTGGTGACTAAGGAAAAGAAGAAGGTTTGGGCTGCCAAGCAGCAAGCTCAAGAAGAAATCTTGAAGGAATTTGGCATTGTCCTGCCAAACAAGACAGATGCCGAGGAAATGGACGTGTTTGGTTCCAGTGAAGCAGATGCGGCCTTGCTAGCCCTTTCCATCTTGTTGCAGGGGAACCGTACCGAAGCCGAGATGATGGCCCTGCTTACGGAAATTTCGGCGGATATGGCTAAAGATGGCCAATGGAACGGCGATAGCGCTGCCGCCTTTAAAGCCCAGATTGCTGATTGGGCTTTTGGTCAGAAATTGTCCAATTTCCGCAAGAACGTAGAAGGTTGGCACCTGGGGACCAACGCCAAGGTTGGCGATTTCGAAAAGTACATTAACAACTTTATTGCAAAAACTTATGGAATAGACACGTGTAAGGCCGTAAGTTCTGCCAAACAGGCGGTAAACAACAAGTGGAGCGTGAACAACGGAATGAAATACCAATGCTATGAATGGGAAGGCCAGGTTACTTGGGCGGATAAGCGCGACGATAAAAGGTTCCTGAATGAGGAAATTGCATACGGAGAAATGCTGGATTGGCGTGACCGGAGAGTTTATAGCACTATTGTCTTTGATCAGTCAATTAGGGATAAGGAATCAAATGAACTATTGCAAGCGTATACTGCGACTTGGTTGGCGGAGAACCTGGATTTTGAGTATAGGGTAGATGGTGAACCATACGGCAGTTATTGCTATATCGATGATTGCAATTCTGAGTATGGCAGGATCTATGGCCGCTACTACACTTGGGGTACGGCAATGGATAGTGCAGGGCTTTATTCCATCGATGGTTTGGATTGTGGGTATGGAAAAACGTGCAATGTTGCAAATCGTGTGAGAGGAATATGCCCCGAAGGGTGGCACCTCCCATCGAAGACAGAATGGGAGTCCTTGGTAAACATATTTGTGGATGCGACAGACTACTATTTAGAGGGAAAAGACGGGGCTTACTTTGTTGGTCTCTACCTGAAATCGTTTGATGGATGGTTCTGGGAGCAGGAGGATCTAGGTGAGGATTGGTATTACGTAAACTATATAGGTTTTTCTGTTACGGCAACTGGATTCTACATCAATTTGGAGGAACATCCTTCGGCGGCTAATCTTGGTCTGCCTCACATAGGAAATTCCTTTGATAGGGGAGAAGATGCCTATTTCTGGACATCGACGGATACAGGTTTCCTCTTTGCCTATTTGATAGGCATGGAAGATGTGAATAACGAGGTTTATTTCATGGATATTGATAAATTCCAGGGTATGCCTGTCCGTTGCGTCAAGGACTAAAAATCCCCAAAAGTGTGTTCTAGAACAAATTC